>JAEXUU010000640.1 GCA_023452965.1 Pseudomonadota bacterium
CTCGAAGGACGAGGAGATCGACGAGCTCTTCGGCCTGAAGATGGGCGCCGACGACTTCATCCGGAAGCCGTTCTCGCAGCGCCTGCTGGTCGAGCGCGTCAAGGCGATCCTGCGCCGGGCCGGCGCCAAGGACGCCGCCACCCCCGCCCGCACCGAGGACGCCAAGGCGCTCGAGCGCGGCCTGCTGCGCATGGACCCGGAGCGCCACACCTGCACCTGGAAGGGCGAGCCGGTGACGCTGACGGTGACCGAATTCCTGATCCTGCAGTCGCTGGCGCAGCGGCCGGGCGTGGTGAAGAGCCGCAACGCCCTGATGGACGCCGCCTATGACGACGAGGTCTATGTCGACGACCGCACCATCGACAGCCACATCAAGCGGCTGCGCAAGAAGTTCAACCAGGTCGATGCCGAATTCGACATGATCGAGACCCTCTACGGCGTCGGCTATCGCTTCAAGGAGAGCTGAGCCCGGCATCGGTGCCGCCGATAACGGATTCACAGGCTCGCATGGCGAGGGTATGAGCCGGTTATGGCGACGATCGAACAGGATGGGCCCCGCCCCGCCGCACCAGGCTGGAGTTCGACGCTGCGCCGCCGGCTGGCGCTGATCGGCCGGCGGGCGTTGCGCGCCGTCTCGGCCCGCGCCGCCTCGAGCCTGACGCGGCGCATCGTCGTGCTCAACCTCGCCGGGCTCGTCGCGCTGCTCGTCGGCTTTCTCTATCTCAACCAGTTCCGCGAGGGGCTGATCGAGGCGCGGGTCCAGAGCCTTCTGACCCAGGGCGAGATCATCGCCGGCGCGATCGCCGCCTCCGCCACGGTCGAGACCGACACGATCGCGATCGACCCCGACAAGCTCTTGCAGATGCAGGCCGGCGAATGCGGCATGATCGCCGAGGACCCGCTCGATTTCTCGATCAATCCGGAAAAGGTCGCGCCGCTGCTGCGTCGGCTGGTCACCCCGACCAAGACCCGCGCCCGGATCTACGACAAGGACGGGATGCTGACGCTCGATTCGCGCAATCTCTATACGCGCGGCGACATCATGCGGCTCGACCTGCCGCGCGTCGGCGAATCCGACGAGCCGCCGCTGCTGGAGCGGACCTGGAACCTGTTCCGCAACCGGCTCGGGCGCGCCGCCCTGCCGGTCTATGACGATTTCGCCAACGCCAACGGCAAATCCTATACCGAAGTCGCCCGCGCGCTCGCCGGCTCGCCGGCCAGCGTGGTGCGCGTCAACACCCGCGGCGAGACCATCGTCTCGGTGGCGGTTCCGGTGCAGCGCTTCCGTGCCGTGCGCGGCGCCCTGCTGCTCTCGACGCAAGGCGGCGACATCGATGCCGTCATCGCCTCCGAGCGCTACGCCATCTTCCAGGTCTTCGCCGTCGCCGCCGGCGTGATGATCGTGCTGTCGGTGCTGCTGGCCGGCACCATCGCCGAACCGATCCGCAAGCTCGCGGATGCCGCCCAGCGCGTCCGCCGCGGGGTCAAGTCACGCGAGGAGGTCCCGGACTTCTCCAGCCGCCATGACGAGATCGGCCATCTCTCGACCTCCTTCCGCGAGATGACGCGGGCGCTCTACGACCGCATCGAGGCGATCGAGAGCTTCGCGGCCGACGTCGCCCACGAGCTCAAGAACCCGCTGACCTCGATGCGCAGCGCCGTCGAGACCCTGCCTCTGGCCAAGACCGACGAGGCGCGCGGCCGGCTGCTCGCTGTGATCCAGCACGATGTGAAGCGGCTCGACCGGCTGATCTCCGACATTTCCGACGCCTCGCGCCTCGACGCCGAGCTCGCCCGCGACGACGCGGTGCCGCTCGATGTCGCGCAGCTGCTCGAGGCGGTGGTCTCGGTGCAGAACCAGACCCGCCGCGAAGGCCAGCCGGAGGTCGAGCTTTCGGTCGAGCGGCGCGGCCAGAGGCCGGCCGCGCCCGCCGGGAGCAGCGCCTTCCGCGTGCTCGGCCATGATTCCCGCCTCGGCCAGGTGATCGTCAACCTGATCGAGAATGCCCGCTCCTTCTCGCCGGCGGACAAGCCGGTCAGGGTCAAGCTCTCGCGCGTCGCCGGCGACGTGCTGATCACCGTCGAGGATGACGGGCCCGGCATTCCGCCGCACGCGCTGGAACGGATCTTCGAGCGCTTCTACACCGACCGCCCGGAACATGGCTTCGGCCAAAATTCAGGCCTCGGCCTGTCGATCTCTCGCCAGATCGTCGAGGCGCATCGCGGCTCGATCCGGGCCGAGAACCGCTACGAATCCGAGCAGTCCGAGGGCGAGGACAAGCGCCTCGGCGCCCGCTTCGTCGTGCGCCTGCCGGCGGTCGCACAACCGGCATGACCTCGATGCGCCCCGAAAATCTCCATGCCGGCGCCGTCGCGATCGGCGAGGACGGCATCCTGATCCGCGGCCCCGCCGGCTCCGGAAAGTCGAGCCTCGCGCTCGCCCTGATTAGCCTCGCGAAGGCGCAGGGCCGCTTCGCCCGGCTTGTCTCAGATGACCGGACCCGGATCACGGCGCATGCCGGCAGGCTGATCGCCCGGCCCGTCGCGCCTCTGGAAGGGCTGGTCGAGCGGCGCGGCCTCGGGCTGACGCCCGAGCCGCATCTCGCCGCGGTGGTCATCCGCCTGGTCGTCGACTGCGGCACCGAGCCGCAGCGCATGCCGGAGCCGGAAGAGCTGGTCGAAACCCTCGCTGGCGTCGCCCTGCCGCGCCTGCAGGTGCTGGGGCGGGCCGGAGACGAGCGTCTGGTGCTGGCCGCACTCGGACTTTTCCACGATGCCGGCTAAGTCGGATTCGACGAGTTCGAGACAATGGCTTGCCTATCCTTCGCACCTGCCGCATAAACCGCGACCTTGTCCGGGCGCGCAGGCGCTCTCCGGTGGTGTTGAATGATCGGACTAGTGCTTGTGACGCATGGGCACCTGGCGACGGAATTCCGCGCCGCCCTTGAACACGTCGTCGGCCCCCAAACGAATCTCGCTACCATCGCCATCGCTCCCGATGACGACATGGAAGGGCGCCGCCGCGACATCATCGCGGCCGTCGAGCAGGTCGAGACCGGCAGCGGCGTCATCGTGCTGACCGACATGTTCGGCGGCACGCCCTCCAACCTCGCCATCTCGGTGATGGAGCCGGGTCGCATCGACGTCGTCGCCGGCATCAACCTGCCGATGCTGATCAAGCTCGCCAGCGTACGCGAGGAGAAGACCCTCGACGAGGCCGTCACCAGCGCGCAGGATGCCGGCCGCAAATACATCACGGGCGCCAGCCGCGTACTGGCTGGCAAATGAGGCCCGAATTGGACGAGATGCGCGAAGAGGATTGCGACTGCCCCGAGGTCGAGATCCCGGCCGGCGCCGTCCACGGCGAGTTCGAGATCGTCAACAAAAAAGGGCTGCACGCCCGCGCCACGGCGAAATTCGTGCAATGCGCCTCCAATTTCGATGCCGACATCACCGTGACCCGCTGCGGCGAGACGGTAGGCGCGACCTCGATCATGGGTATCCTGACGCTCGGCGCCGGCATCGGCTCGACCATCACCGTGGTCGCCCAGGGCGCCGAGGCCCGGGAGGCGCTGAAGGCGCTGGAAGCGCTCGTCGCCGACAAGTTCGGCGAAGGCGAGTAGGCTTTCAACCTCCAATCCCGGGCGGCGCAGCCCGGGAATCTCCTCCAGAACGAGATATAGGTCGTGCCTTCCCGGCACGAGACGCTCGCGCTTGGCCGAGCACGACGCCTTGCCGCCTACTCGGCAAGGGACATAAAGACATCTTTATATCTTTGATTGCGCTCGGCCGACGGCCCTGCTAGAGAACGCGCCATCATCGCAGAACCATCGATTGGAGCGCTCCCGTGTCGAAGCAGGACTACGTCGTCAAGGACATCACCCTTGCGGATTACGGCCGCAAGGAAATCAACATGGCCCAGGACGAGATGCCGGGCCTGATGGCGATCCGCGCCGAGCACAAGGGCAAGGCCCCGCTGAAGGGCGCCCGCATCGCCGGCTGCCTGCACATGACCATCCAGACCGCCGTGCTGATCGAGACGCTGACCGAGCTCGGCGCCGATGTCCGCTGGTCGTCCTGCAACATCTTCTCGACCCAGGACCACGCCGCCGCCGCGATCGCCGCGACGGGCGTGCCGGTCTTCGCCATCAAGGGCGAGACGCTGGAGGAGTACTGGGAGTACGTGCTGCGCACCGCGACCTGGGGCGATGGCGGCACGCCGAACATGATCCTCGACGACGGCGGCGACCTGACCATGCTGATCATCCTCGGCGCCGAAGCCGAGGCCGGCAACGCCGCCTTCCTCGACAAGCCGGGCAATGAGGAAGAGACGATCTTCTTCAAGCTGATCAAGCGCGAGCTGGCCGCCAATCCGGGCTGGTTCACCAAGACCCGCGCCGCGATCAAGGGCGTCTCCGAGGAGACCACCACCGGCGTGCATCGCCTCTACGAGCTCGCCAAGGCCGAAAAGGACATCTCCATCCTCGACAAGCCCGGCAACGAGGAAGAAGAGATCTTCTTTGCCACCATCAAGAAGCGCCTGGCCAAGAACCCGACCTTCTTCTCCACCATCCGCGCCGCCATCAAGGG
>JAEXUU010000673.1 GCA_023452965.1 Pseudomonadota bacterium
CCTCCAGGGCTGCCGAGACCACGGCCCGGCAGGCCGAACTCGCGATCAAGCTCGAAGTCGCCAATGCGGTGATGAAAACGGCCGAGGAGCGGCTCAAGGAGACCGAGGTGCAGTTGCGGAAGGTCAACAGCTCCCGCGCCGGGCTTGGCTTCGTCTCGGACGCCTTTGCCGCGAACGTCCAGAAGGACCGCTATGCCGCCATGCAGGAGAAGGTCTCGCGCGAGGCCGAGCGCCGCGGCACGATCGAGCAGCTCGCCCAGCTCGACCTGTCGCTGGGCGAGGCCCGGCAAGCCCTGGAGCAGCTGCGCCGCAGCTACAATGACGGCATCATCACCGCGCCGGCCGACGGAACCATCGGACCGAAGACAGCGGTCCAGGGCGACGTCCTGCGGCCGGGCGACAATCTGATGCAGCTCTATGTCGGCCATAAATTCGCGCTGGTCTATCTGGAGACCGGGACCTTGTACGAGGTCAAGGTCGGCGACGCCGTGAGGGTCGCCGACGGCTTCAAGCAGACGGACGGCACGATTTCCGAAATCCAGCCGATCACCGTCCCGCTCCCGGCGGAGTTCCAGCGCGCCTTTCGCCCGCCCTCGCGCGGGCAGGTCGCAAAAATCCGGCTCGACGCCGAAGCGACCTTCCCCCTGGCGTCGAAGGTCACGGTGGCTGGCCGGTCCTGGTGGTGATGAAAAGGGTTAGCCCGGCGCGGTCCTGGCGCTTTGCGTCTGCCCCGCGTCCGGGCGCCGGCCTGTATGCAGCCGAGCGGCCTTCCGGCGGGGCTGCGGCCTCCTTAGGCTCCCTCCCAACGACGCCCGGACGGGTCCGGGCCATCCACGGGAGGTTCCATGGCGCTCATCAGCAAGGTCGAGGCGGGCTTCTACCGCATCCCGCTCGAGGTCGCGGTCAGCGACAGCATGCATGGCGAGATGCTGGCCTTCGAGCTCAACACCGTCCGCATCACCGATGCCGACGGCGCGGTCGGCGTCGGCTACACCTATACCTGCGGCCGCAACGGCGCCGCTATCGACGCGATCCTGCGCCGTGAACTGCCGGAGCTGCTGATCGGCGAGGATGCCGACCGCATCGAGCATCTCTGGAACAAGATCTGGTGGGCGCAGCATTATGGCGGCCGCGGCGGGCCGACCGTGCTCGCGCTTTCGGCCGCCGACATCGCACTCTGGGACCTGAAGGGCATGCGCCTCGGCCAGCCCCTCTGGAAGCTGCTCGGCGGCAATGCCGACCGCGTCACCTGCTATGCTGGCGGCATCGATCTCGACTACCCGCTGGAGAAGCTGCTGGCCCAGACCGATGGCAACCTGAAGAAGGGCTTCCGGGCGATCAAGATGAAGGTCGGCCGCAAGCGCCTCTCCGAGGATGTCGAGCGCGTCGCGGCGATGCGCCGGCACCTCGGCGACGGCTTCCCGCTGATGGTCGACGCCAACATGAAGTGGAGCGTCGACGAGGCGATCCGCGCCGCCCGCGCCTTCCAGCCCTATGAGCTGACCTGGCTGGAGGAGCCGATCATTCCCGACGATGTCGCGGGACATGCCCGCATCGTCCGCGAGGGTGGCCTGCCGGTCGCCGCCGGCGAGAATCTGCGCACGCTCTGGGAGTTCAAGCAGCTCGTCGCCATCGGCGGCGTCACCTTCCCTGAGCCCGACGTCACCAATTGCGGCGGCGTCACCGCCTTCCAGAAGATCGTCCATCTCGCCGAGGCCTTCAACCTGCCGGTGACCTCGCACGGCGCCCACGACGTCACGGTGCACCTGCTCGCCGCGGCGCCGAACGGGGCTTTCCTCGAAGCGCACGGTTTTGGGCTCGACCGCTACATCGCCGAGCCCTTGCGCATCGAGGAGGGGTTTGCCATCGCTCCGTTGCGTGCGGGCCACGGCATCGCCTTCGACTGGCAGGGGCTGGAGGCGCTGCGGGCCTGAACGCGGCTTCAGCAGGTTCGGGTCGGCTTGTCCGGCCCGTCCATGCGCGCCTGGAAGGCCTCGCCCCAGGCGCGCATGCTCAGCAGCACCGGCTCCAGCGAGCGGCCGAACTCGGTAAGCTCGTATTCCACCTTCGGCGGCACTTCCGGATAGACGATCCGGCGCAGAACGCCGTCGTTTTCCAGCTCGCGCAGCTGCAAGGTGATCATCCGCTGCGTCGCCCGCGGCGTCAGCCGGCAGAGGGCGTTGAAGCGCAGCTTGCCGCGCAGCAGATGGAAAAGCAGCACCGGCTTCCAGACGCCGCCGAGAACCGAGAGCGTCGCCTCGACCCCGCAGCCGGTACGGCCGGCGGGGCGCCGCCTTGGCCTCGCTTCCGTCGCCGGGTCCTCGATCTTGGTCGCGACACTTACATTCATGATAGTACATGTTCCAATTGTGCGTACTTGCACGATCAGAACCATGGCGGCATTTGCCAGCTTTCGCAATCGAGCAGGAGCACGGCGATGAAGGCAGCATGGTACGAGCGCAAGGGCCCGGCACGCGAGGTTCTGCAACTGGGTGAGCGACCCGATCCGGCGCCGGGACCGGGCGAGTTGCTGATCAGGGTTCGCGCCAGCGGCATCAATCCGTCGGACTGGAAGGCGCGCGCCGGCTGGCTCGGCCGCGACCAGATGCCATTCCCGCTGATCATCCCGCATCAGGACGGTGCCGGCGAGGTCGTCGCGGCCGGCTCGCCGGAGCTGGAGCACCGTGTCGGCGAGCGGGTCTGGTTCTACGAGGCGGCGCTCGGCCGCCCCTTCGGCGGGGCGGCGGAATACGTCGCGCTGCCGGAGCGGCAGGTCCAGCCGCTGCCGGACGGCGTCTCCTTCGAGGAGGGCGCCAGCCTCGGCGTGCCGGCGATGACGGCGCATCGTTGTGTGTTCGCC
>JAEXUU010000686.1 GCA_023452965.1 Pseudomonadota bacterium
CTATGAGGTCGTGGCCCAGGCACAGAGCCTCGACCCGAAGGCCGACCCGGCGACCGCGGTCGACATGTCCTTCCTGCCGCCGAAGAAGTGAACGCAGCGGGCAAGACAACCGCCGCCGGAGAACAGAGATGATTGAAATAAGCGGAGCCGGCCAGGTCTTCGGGTCGGTCGGCAACGGCGGCGTGCGCGCGCTCGACGGGATCGATCTTTCGATCCGGGACCGCGAGATCGTCACGCTCGTCGGGCCTTCCGGCTGCGGCAAGTCCACGCTGCTGCGCCTGATCTCCGGCCTGGTGCCGCCGAGCGAGGGCAGCATCACCATCAACGGGGAGCGGGTCACCGCCCCCCGGCAGGACACCGGCATCGTCTTCCAGGCGCCGACCCTGCTGCCCTGGGCGACCATCATGGAAAACGTGATGTTCCCCTCCACCATCATGGGGCGTGCCGACGAGGCGGCGCGCCGACGGGCCAAGGACCTGCTGGCCGTCGCGGGGATCGCCGATTTCGCCGATCACCGGCCGCGCCAGCTCTCCGGCGGCATGCAGCAGCGCGCCGCGATCTGCCGGGCGCTGGTCCACGATCCCGGCATCCTGCTCATGGACGAGCCGTTCGGCGCGCTCGACGCACTGACCCGCGAGATCATGACGATCGAGCTGCTGCGGATCTGGGCGAACGCGCCCAAGACCATCATCTTCGTCACCCATTCCATCCCCGAGGCGGTGATCCTGGCGGACCGGGTCGTGGTGATGTCGCCGCGCCCCGGGCGGATCGCCGAGATCATCGATGTAGACCTGCCGCGTCCGCGCGACTTCGCCATGTCGGGCCATCCGGAATTCCAGCGCTGCGCCGGCCGCATCCGCGAACTGATCTTCGGCGAGCAGGGAGCGCGCTTCGATGTCGAACACTAAAGTCCAGGGCCTGCTCGGAGCCAGCCGCGAATTCCTGATCCCGCTCGCCGCACTCGTCGTGCTGATGGCGATCTGGGAGGTCAGCGTCCGGGCCTTCGCCATTCCCGAATACCTGCTGCCAGCGCCCTCGCGGATCTTCCAGGACACGGCGGCGATGGGCCCCGCCCTCGGCGAGCACACACTGGCGACGCTCCGGACCGTGCTCTTCGGCTTCCTGCTCTCGATCGCGGTCAGCTTCCCGCTCGCCGTGCTGATCTCCTCGTCGCGGCTGGCAGCCGATGCGATCTATCCGCTGCTGGTGCTGACCCAGTCGGTGCCGAAGGTCGCGATCGCGCCGATCCTCGTCGTTGTGCTCGGCCCCAACGAGCTGCCGCGCGTGATCGTGACCTTCCTCGTGGCCTTCTTCCCGCTGGTGATTTCGATGACGACCGGCCTGCTCGCCGTGCCGCCGGAGCTGGTCGAGCTCGCCCGTTCCTGCCGGGCGACCAAGCTGCAGGAGCTGCTGCGGGTGCGCCTGCCCTATTCGATCCCCTTCGTGTTCTCGGGCCTGAAATCGGCGATCGCGCTTTCGGTGGTCGGCGCCGTGGTCGGCGAGTTCGTCGCGGCGGAAAAGGGGCTCGGCTACCTCATCACCTCGGCGACCGCCTTCTTCAAGGTGCCGGTGGCCTTCGGCGCGATGCTGATCCTCGCCCTGCTCGGCATCGTGCTGTTCCAGCTCATCGTCGTGGCCGAGCGGGTGTTCTTCCCCTGGGCTGCCGCCGAGCAGCGGCGCTGAGAAGGAAACGCGTCATGACCACCAGCCCGCTCTACACCATCGTCCGCAACGCCCTCGTCCTGCTGCCGGGCAAGGCGCAGGCCGAGCCGGTCGACCTCTTGCTCGAAGGCGACACGATCCGCGAGATCGGCCCGCAAGGCATGTCGGCCCCAGCGGATGCGACGGTCGTCGACGCCGCCGGCAAGCTCGTCCATGCCGGGCTGATCAACGCCCACACGCACGGGCACGGCGCCCTCGCCAAGGCGATGGGCGACCGCTGGACGCTCGAACTGCTGCTCGCGGCCGGTCCCTGGATCAGCGGCAATCGCAGCCTCGAGGACAAGTATCTCAGCGCCACGCTCAACGGTGCCGAGATGGTGCTGAAGGGTACGACCGCCTGCTACGACCTGTTCTTCGAGGTCCCGGCGCCGTCGGTCGAGGGCATGTCGGCGATCGCGCAGGCCTATCAGGATGTCGGCATGCGCGCGACGATCGCGCCGATGGTCGCCGACAAGACGCTCTACGAGGCCATTCCCGGCCTCTACGACGCCCTCCCCGAGACGCTGCGCACCGCCGTCGACCGCTTCCGGATGCAGCCCTATGCCGAGACGCTGAAAGGCTTCGAGGCCTTCGTGACGCAGACACGGATCGACAGCGAGCGGCTGAAGATCGCGCTTGCCCCGACGATCCCGCTGCACTGTTCGGACGAGTTCCTCGGCGCCTGCCGCGACTGCGCCCGGCGCTTCGGACTCGGCCTGCACAGCCATGTCTCGGAATCGAAGATCCAGGCGCTCTCCGGCGTGAAGCGCTACGGCCGCACACTGACCGCCCATCTCGACAGGCTCGGCCTGCTCGGCCCGGACTTCACGGTGGCGCACGGCGTCTGGCTCGACCCGGACGACATGCGCATCCTCGCCGGCCACGGCGCCTCGGTCGCGCATAACCCGGCCAGCAACATGCGCCTCGGCAGCGGCCTCGCCGATCTCAGGGCGATGCTCGATGCCGGCGTCAACGTGGCGATCGGCACCGACGGCTCGAATAGCGGCGACAACCAGAACATGTACGAGGCGACGCGGCTCGCCTCTTTCGTCTCGAAGGTGCGCGGGCCGGACATGCACCAATGGCTGACCACGCCGGAAGCGCTGCATGCGGCGACCGAGGGCGGCGCCCGCGCGCTCGGTTTCCAGGGCAAGATCGGCCGCATCGAGGCCGGCTACAAGGCCGACCTCGTCTTCGTCGATCTCGGCCACATCAACTGGCTGCCGCATAACCGCACGGTCAACCAGATCGTCCATGTCGAGGACGGCACGGCGGTGCGCGACGTGATGATCGGCGGCCGCTTCGTCGTAAAGGAAGGCCGCCTCTTGACCATCGACCTCGCCAAGCTGGCCCGCCAGGCGGAAGCTGCCCGCGAGCGACTGGAAGCGGTCAATGCGCCGATGAAGATCCTGGCCGAGAAGCTGCAGGAGGCGGTTGCGAGCTTCTGCATCGGCCTCGCCCGCAAGCCCTACCAGGTCGAGCGCTACGGCGCGCCGCTGCGCTGAAGAACAACTCCCCTCGGCCGGAGGCGGACGAGGGGAGCATGATTTCGTTCGAACCTTCGGCCGAAGCCGCTCAGCTCAGGCGCTCGTCGAGCAAACGCAAGGTCTGCGCGAGGACGCGAGTGCCATCTCCCGCCTGCTCAGGCGTGATCGATTCCTCCGGTGCATGGCTGCGACCGTCGAGGCAGGGCACGAAGATCATCCCGATCGGCCCCGTGCGGGCGACGAAGACGCCGTCATGGCCGGCACCGCTCGGCAAGTCCCGCGTCGCCAGTCCCAGCGAGGCGGAGGCATCGGCGATGGCCTTTCTGATATCCTGGGCGCAGGCGGTCGGCGCGACATGGCTGATCGGCTCGGAGGTGACCGTGAGGCGCAGTTCCTCGAGCGCGGGCCTCAGATCGCGCACTAGCGCCTCGCCGAAGGCCTTGACTGCCGCCTCGTCGCCGGAGCGCACTTCGAGGGTCATCACCGCCTCGCCCGGCACGGCATTGGCGGCGTTCGGGCTGACCTCGATCCGCCCGAAGGTCGCAACCAGCGGCTGGTTGTCGCGCGCCGTCGCCAGCGCGCGGCGATAGGCGGCTTCGATCAGCCGGGAGGCGCCGACCAGCGCGTCGGCCCGCAACGGCATCGGCGTCGCCCCGGCATGGTCGGCCCGGCCGGTCACGGTGATGCGCTCGCGGCGGATGCCGACGATGTCGGTGACGATGCCGATCGGCACCGCCTCGCTCTCCAGCACGCGGCCCTGCTCGATATGAACCTCGACATAGGCCGCGACGCTGCCGGCCGGGCGCGCCACCGACGCCAGTTCCTCCGGGCGGCCGCCGACGAAGGCGATGCCTTCGCGCAGCGTCATGCCGTCCGGCCGGCGCAGCGCCAGATGTTCCTCGCTCAGCGCGCCGGCGAGGCCGCGGCTGCCGATGCAGGAGAGGCCAAACTCGCTCGGCTCTTCGGCCAGGAAGTCGACGATCTCCAGCGGATGGCGCAACCTCTGCCCGCTTTCGGCAAGGCTCTGCGCCACCTCCAGCCCGGCGAGCACGCCGAGAATGCCGTCATAGCGCCCGCCTGAGGGCACCGTGTCGGAATGCGAGCCGATCAGGATCGGTTTCAGCGCGGGATCGCTCCCCGGGAGACGGCCGATCAGGTTGCCCGCGGCATCGATCGCCGTTTCGAGCCCGGCGGCGCGAAACTCCGCCGCCAGCCAGTCCCGCCCTTCGAGGAAGCGCGGCGTGAAGGAGCGCCGCGTCCATGGGCGCTCCGGATCGGTGATCTCGGAGAGCGCCTCCAGACGGTTCCAGAGGCGAGCTTGATCGATCGTCATTGCCATTTACGCCGCGGGCCGGAGGAAACGGCCGTCGCCGGCCTTGTTGGTGATCTTGCTGCCGTCCCAGGCGAGCGCGCCGCGGACATAGGT
>JAEXUU010000698.1 GCA_023452965.1 Pseudomonadota bacterium
CTCGGGAAAGGCGGCACGGAAATCGCCGTTCGGCTATCCGCGTTCATCCTGTTCTGCCTAGGTGTTCAGATTCTCTGGTCGGGACTGAGCGAGCTGCTGACATCCACCTTCCTGTCCCGCTGATCCCGGCCAAACGCCCCCTGCCCCAGCGCGGCCGGGCGAAACCGGCCAGCCGCGGCCTCAGTCGTCGTGGTCCGGGATCTTCAGGATGTGGCCGCAGGCCTTGCAGTGCACGGCGTCGGGCTCATGTCGTTGGAGCGCGCATTGCGGGCAAGGAAAGGTCACCTTCTGCGGCCGGAACACCGCCTGGGCCAGCCGCACGAACAGCGAGATGCCGACGATCATCACCACGATCGAGGTCAGCTTGCCGCCGATGCCCGGCAGGGTAATGTCGCCGAAGCCGGTCGTCGTCACCGTAGCGACGGTGAAATAGAGCGCCTCGACATAGCCGTCGATACCGGGGCGGCCCATGAAGAAGAAGGTGTAGACGAAGCCGGTGACCACGAAGAGGAAGGTGATGAGGTTGATCAGCGCTCGCGCGACATCCTCCCATTCGCGATAGCGCGTCTCGCGCAATTGCCCCCAGAGCAGGTTGCGCTGCGACAGCGACCAGAGCCGCAGGATGCGCAGGAAGCCGAAATTCTCCAGCCATTGCGGCGCCAGCAACGTCGCCAGGATGAAGAGGTCGAGCAGCATGCTGGGCTGCCGCAGGAGCCTCGGCACGTTGGAGGAGGCCAGCATCCGCGCCACGATCTCGATCAGCACGATGGTGGCGACGGCGTAATCGAGCCAGAGAAAGGCCGGTTTGCCGCGCAGCAGCGGCGTCGCGATGAAGAAGCCGATGATCAGGAGATCGACGATCAGCGTCGCGAACTGGAAGCGCAGCGCCGCCGGGGTCCGGCCGTGATAGAGCTGGCGCAGACGGTCGCAGGTGCGTTCGAAACGCTCCGACGGCCCGGCCTGATCCTGCGTCTCGCTCATCGCGATGGCGTATCAGGCCAAGGGCGGCGCCGTCCAGATGGCTCAACCTCGCCGGGTCGCGAGCCCTTGCACGGCATAGCCGCCATAAAGCCGCCGCGTGCTGCCACTCGCGTCGCTCTCGGTGCAGAGCTGCTCAAGTTCGGCGGGGAGGTCCGGTCGCGGCGTGACGTGGAACAGCGCCAGCCAGCGGTTCAGCAGCGCCTTGAACGGGGCCGGCAGATGCGCCTGATCGCCGAAGTCGACGATGTGGAGCGACCCGCCCGGCGCCAGCGTCGACAGCGCCCGCGCGAGCACCGCGCGCCAGGGAGGGATCATCGACAGGGCGTAGGAGACCACGACCCGGTCGAAATCGGCCCGGCCGAACAGCGTCTGCGGGTCGAAACTCGTCGCATCGGCCTGCCTCAGGGTGATGCGGCCGGAAAGCCCGGCCTTCGCCACCTGCTGGCGCGCCGTCGCGAGCATCTCCTCGGAGACGTCGAGCCCGTAGCAGCGCGCATGGGGATAGGCGCGCGCAATCTTGATCAGGTTTCGCCCCGTCCCGCAGCCGACCTCGAGCACGCTGCCGCCCGTCGGCGGCTGCAGGCCGTCGACCAGCCCATCACGGCCAAGCAGGTAGAATTTGCGGGTGGCATCGTAGATGTGCCGCTGGAAGCGGTACATCCGGTCCATCAGCCCGGCTGCATCCTCGCTGTGCCGGACCGCGCTCACGCCTGCGCCCCGCCCTGCGTATAGAGATGGAAGGCGCCATAGATCGATGAGCGATCGCGCGCGCCGAGCTCGCGGCTGCGCATCTCGTGATACTGCCACTGCGACAGGATCGCGTCCGGCACCCGCCCCGGCAGCAGGCGCTCATCGGCGGCGGTGCGGAAGATCACCCGCGCGCCTGGCGCTGCCGTGCGGGTGATCTGAGACCACAGCGCCGTCAACTCGGCATCGTTCATCCAGTCCTGCGCGTCGAGCAGGACATAGCCATGGCAGCTCGCCGCCGGCTGCTGCGCGAGATAGGCGGTGACCGAGCCCTGATGGTAGCCGACCCTGCCGGCGCGCGCCCGCACCGTCTCGAAATGGCGCGGCTCGAGATAGGGCGGCACGGAAGCATCTGGCCCCGGTCCATAGCCGCGGCCGAAAGCCTGCCAGGCGAAGTAATTGGTCTTGAGATCGAAGCCGCAGGCCAGTCGCTCCAGCCGGTGGCGCAGCACGCTGCGTATGCCGGCATCGCCATCGGCGGCCAGCGCCTCATATTGCGCCGGCGGAATGCCGAGCCCGTAGAGCGAGGCCGGCTGGCGCACCAGCCAACGCACCAGCCTCTTCTCGAAGACCGGCGCGAGATGGGCCTCGAACAGCGCCCGCTGTTCCTCCATCGACTTCGCCTCCAGCATGATCCGCGGATCACAGCCGAGCCGGCGGCCGAGGAAATGACCGGCGCCGATGAAGCGACCGAGCAGGCCGTGGCGGTAGAAGTTGCGGGCGAACGCCTCGATCCGCCGCCGCCCGGTCAGGCTCCGCCCTTCCCAATAGGCGCGACTGACCGCGTCGAGCCGCGGCGCGATGGCGCGGTCATAGAGCGCGACATTGGCCTTGGACTGTGCCTCGCCGAAGAAGCGCCGGAAGGTCGGCTGGTCCTCGATCTCGGCCAGCGCCGCGAGCTTGAGGTGGCCGAGCGCGATATGGGCACCGTTGAGGTCGACGGCGCTGATCCTGGCCGGGTCGGCGGTGAGATAGGACAGGATGTTGCAGGAGCCCGAAGCGATCGCGACCAGATGGTCGCCCGGTTGCAGCGCCAGCGCCTCCATGTCGACAACCGGGTCCTCCCAGATCTGCGGGTAGACGAGGCCGGAGAAGGCGAGCGTGAACATCCGCTCCAGGAGCCCGGCGCGCGACAGCGCCTTGCTGCGATGGACCGCGTTGTTGAGCCCGAGGCTGGTGTTGCGCTTGACCGCCCTGACCGTCTGCGTCACGCCTGCCTCGATGTCACGATTGCGATGGCGAGCCGACTAGAGGAGTCGCGTGACGGTTGGGTGACGCGGGACGGCGCCGGAGAAGAACTCGGTCTCGGCCGAACGCGAACGTGAAGCGGGCGACGCGCCGCCCCCCTGAAATCAGGAAGACAAATCCCCATATCTCGCGCCACACTCCCGATGAGACAGCGCGGAAAGGAGCCTTGCATGGGCCTGATGGACATGTTCGCCAAGACGGGGAAGCCGGAGCGCGAATTCCCCTTCCAGCTCAGCGACGCCGAATGGCGCGAGAAGCTGACGCCGGAGCAGTACCGGGTCCTGCGTGGCCATGGCACGGAGCGGGCGGGCTCCTGCGCATTGAACTTCGAGAAGCGCGCCGGCACTTTCTCCTGCGTCGGCTGCGGCCAGCCCTTGTTCAGGTCGCACAAGAAATTCGAGAGCGGCACCGGCTGGCCGAGCTTCGAC
>JAEXUU010000721.1 GCA_023452965.1 Pseudomonadota bacterium
GTCGAAGCGGGTCGACGCTCCCATTCAAAGCTAGGCGAAAAACGCGACAATATCCGTCGCGTGAAGCGACGTTTGCGAGCTTGGAGGTGCTGCCAGAATATCATGGAAGCAAGGACGATTTTTATCACCGTCGCGGTGATGGTGCTCGCCAATGGCGCCGTTCTCGCCAACATCCAGAGGGATCTTCCTGAGGCCCTACGCCCCAGCGCAATCCGCTGGCAGATCGCGACCCTGTTAATCGCGATCGGAAGCGGTTTTTTCGCCTTCGGCACGGCGCTTCCTGTGCCGATCCTCGTGGTCCTCGCGAATTGTGCGCTGGTCGTCGGGCTGACGTTCTATCACTGGGCGATTCAGCGATTCTACGGTGAAAGCCCTTCTGCCGTCGACGCCGTGATCTCGGCCACGCTGGTCGCCTGCACCTATTGGTTCTCGGCCGTCTATCCAAATTTTACCCTGCGCGTGCTCCTTGTGTCGCTATGCTGGATCGCGATTTTGGGGCGCTCGCTCCTGACCCTGCGTCGCTATCGCTGCGAGGATCCGTCGCGAAGCCGGCGCATGATGCTGGTCATCTATGCTGTAGTGCTGGTCTTCGTCATCGTGCGCGCCTCTCTCTACCTGCGCGAGGGGTTTCCGGCGGTCTTTACGGTGGCCTCGCGAGACATCGCCATCAATCTCGCCTCCCCGGTGATCATGGCCCTGCTGCCCGTGGTCGGAACGACGGCGTTCACTTTGATGTGCGTGGACGCCATGCGACGCCAGCTGCAGGTGGCCGCCTCGACCGACTACCTTACGGGGCTCGCCAACCGCAGGACCCTCGACGCTCGCGGCCAGGAAATGGTCGCCGGATCGGGCGGCCGGGGCTTTGCTGCCGTTGTTTTCGACCTCGATGACTTCAAGGGTGTGAACGACACCTACGGTCATGCTGCCGGCGACCGTGTCTTGGTCCATGCGGCGAACCAGCTAAGCAGGCTGGCGCGCGAGGGGGACCTTGTCGTGCGGCGCGGCGGCGAAGAATTCGTCATCCTGATGAAGGATGCGGACCGAGCCGCCGCGCTCGCGTTGGCCGAGCGAATGCGCGCATCCATCGAAGAGGGTGTGGTGAGGGTCGGCGCCGAGAACATCCGCGTGACGGTATCCGCCGGCGTTGCGGTGTACCGACCGGATGATCGAGGTTTCGACGGTGTGGTCAGGCGCGCGGATCGCGCGCTCTATCGCGCCAAGCTGGGCGGTCGAAATCAGGTCCAGTTGGCTGAGTAGAGCGGCCGCGCCGCGTCCTTTGGCTTCGCTCAGCAACAGAGGCCCGGGCCGCCTCCAAACTGGGCTACAGCTCGTCGTCCGCTCCATTGGGTCGCCTTCATCGGAAATCCCGCGTCCGCACCCTGATCTCGTCGATGTGACCGTAGCCCGTGGCGAAGTTCCTCGGCACGGGGAGCTGCTGATGACCGGTATGGCCCCCCTCGCGGACCACGATATCCGCATCACGCCGGCCGACGCTGGCGAGCTCGCCTGACAGGTCGGCGAGATGATGGGCGATGATATGGACCACCTCCCCTTCTCGCTGCACCTGGCCGCGAATACCGATCATGCTGGCGCCGAGCACGATCCGGCGAAAGGCTTCGAAGGTCTTCTGCCAGATCACGATGTTGGCGACGGACGTCTCGTCCTCGATCGTCATGAACATGACGCCCTTGGCGGAGCCTGGACGCTGGCGCACCAGCACGAGGCCGGCGACATCGACGCGGCGCCGATCACGGGTTGCGACGGCCGCAGCGCAGGTCAAGACACGCTTGCGCGTGAGGTCCGCCCGGAGGAAGGCGAGCGGGTGCTGGCGAAGCGTCAGGCCGACATGGCTATAGTCCTCGACGACTTCGCTGCCGGCGGTCATGGGTCTGAGCACAATGGTCGGCTCGGCCTGCTCGGGCACGACACGGGTCTCGCGCACCGCCGCGGCGGCGAAGAGCGGTAGCGGTTCGTCGCGCAGCGCCTTGATTGCCCAGAGCGCTTCTCGGCGGGCGAGCCCCATCGAGGGCCGGAAGACGTCCGCTTCAGCGAGCTCGCCGAGGGCGGCGGCCGGGATGGCGGCGCGGCGCCAGACGTCATCGATGGACGCATAGGGTTCGCCGGCGCGGCAGGAGACGAGGCGCGCCGCTTCGGCATTGCCAAGGCCCTTGACCATGCGAAGGCCGAGCCGCACCGCGAGGCGGCCGTCATCAGCGTCACGCGGCTCCAGCGTGCAGTCCCATCGGCTGGTGTTGACGCACACCGGCCGGATTTCGACGCCGTGCTGCTGTGCGTCCCGAACGATTTGGGCGGGCGCGTAAAAACCCATGGGCTGGGCGTTGAGGAGCGCCGCGCAGAACACGTCCGGATGCCAGCATTTCATCCAGGACGAGGCATAGGCAACCAAGGCGAAGCTCGCAGCATGGCTTTCGGGAAAACCGTAGGAGCCGAAGCCTTCGAGCTGCTTGAAGGTGCGCTCGGCGAAGTCCCGGTCATAGCCATGGTCGACCATACCGTTGATGAGCTTTTCGCCGAACTTCGACACCCCGCCAGTGTGTTTGAAGGTCGCCATGGCACGGCGGAGCTGATCGGCTTCGCCAGCCGAGAAGCCCGCGCATTCGATGGCGACCCTCATCGCCTGCTCTTGAAACAGCGGCACGCCGAGCGTTTTGCCGAGCACGGCTTCGAGCTCGGGCTTGGGATAGACGACGTCCTCCTTGCCTTCACGCCGGCGCAGATAGGGATGGACCATGTCGCCCTGGATCGGGCCCGGGCGCACGATCGCCACCTCGATGACGAGATCATAGAATGTCCGGGGTTTGATCCGCGGCAGCATGGCCATTTGCGCACGGGATTCGATTTGAAAGGTGCCGAGGGTGTCGGCCTTGCGGATCATCGCATAGGTGCGCGGATCCTCGGGTGGGATCGTCGCGAGATCGAGGCGGATATCCTTGTGCTCGTCGAGCAGGTCGAAGGCGCGGCGCATGCAGGAGAGCATCCCCAAAGCCAGCACGTCGACCTTCATGAATTTCAGGACGTCGATATCGTCCTTGTCCCATTCCACGACCTGGCGATCTTCCATCGCCGCCGGTTCGATCGGCACCAGCTCGTCCAGCCGGTCGCGCGTCAGCACGAAGCCGCCGGGATGCTGTGATAGATGCCGCGGCGTGCCGGCAAGCTGATGGGCGAGTTCAAGCGCCAGCCGTAGCCGCCGGTCGCCCATGTTGAGGTTCAGGCTCTCGGCATGTTTGGTCTCGACGTCCTCGGACCAACCCCAGACCTGGGACGACAGCGTCTTCGTGAGATCTTCGGGCAAGCCGAGCGCCTTGCCGACATCGCGCAATGCGCCCTTGGCGCGATACCGGATCACGGTCGAGCAGAGAGCGGCGCGCTCGCGGCCGTAGGTCTCATAGACCCATTGGATCACCTCCTCGCGCCGCTCGTGCTCGAAATCGACGTCGATATCAGGCGGCTCGCGGCGCTCCTCCGAGACGAACCTTTCGAAGAGGAGATCATTGCGATCGGGATCGATCGAGGTGATGCCGAGCACATAGCAGACCGAGCTGTTGGCGGCCGAGCCCCTGCCCTGGCAGAGGATTCCCTTCGAGCGCGCGAAGCGGACGATGCTGTTCACCGTCAGAAAATACGGCGCGTATTCGAGCTTCTCGATCAAAGCGAGCTCGTGATCGAGATTGCGCCGGACCTTCTCGGTGACGCCTTCGGGATAGCGCTCGGCCGCGCCTTCCCAGGCCAGCTTGGTCAATGCCTCCTGCGGGGTCAGGTCGGGATAGAGCTTTTCCTCGGGGTATTGATAGGAGAGCTCCTCCATCCGGAACTTGCAGCGCTCCATGATCGCGACCGTGCGGACGAGCGCTTCCGGATAGCGCTGGAAGAGCCGGTGCATTTCCTCCGGAGGCTTGAGATAGCGATCGGCGAAGCGCTCGCGGCGATGGCCGAGTTCGTCGATCGTGACATTGTGCCGGATCGCGGTGACGAGATCCTGCATGACCTGGCGGCCGGGCTCGTGGAAGAGCACGTCGTTGGTGATGACGGTCGGCACGCGCGCGGCCGCGGCCATGTTCGACAGTTCCCAGAGACGAAGCTGATCGTTCGGCCGCCGGCGCAGCGTCAGCGCCAGATAGGCACGGTTGCCGAAAGCCTCGCGAAGACGGCGCAGCCGCATCGCGCAGGTGTCATCGGCGGCATCCGGCAGAAGGATCGCGATCAGGCCCTCGCCATAGGCAACGAGATCGGCCCATTCCAGATGGCATTTTGCCTTGCCGCCGCGATGTTTGCCGAGCGAGAGCAGCCTACACAGCCGCGCATAGGCCGCGCGGTCGGTCGGATAGACGAGCACGGACAAGCCATCGACGAGATCGAGACGGCAGCCGACGACGAGGCGCACGCCCGTCGCCCGGGACGCCTCGAGCGCGCGTACGATGCCGGCGATCGAGTTTCGATCAACGATGCCGAGCGCTTCGATGCCGAGATCCTTCGCCCGGGCGAAGAGCTCATCGCAACTGCTGGCGCCGCGCAAAAACGAGAAGTGCGACGTCACCTGCAGCTCGGCATAGCGCGGGCCGCTCATGCGAAGATCCCGTGCAGGAACCAGCGCTGGCTTCCCGTTTCAGCATGCTCGCCATCGCCGGAAC
>JAEXUU010000728.1 GCA_023452965.1 Pseudomonadota bacterium
CGTGCAGCGCAGCGATCTCCGCGACCTCTTCGTCGGAGACCGCCTTGCAGGCGAGGCGCGCGGCCAGCGCCTCCAGCGTCGAGACGACATCGAACAGCGCGGTGATGTCGTCGAGGCTCAAGGCCGCGACCTCGGCTCCGCGATTCTGCGAGAGCGTCACCAACCCCTGCGCCGCCAGCGTCCGCAGGGCCTCGCGCAGCGGAGTGCGGGAGACGCCGAGCCGGTCGCAGAGCTCCTGCTCGCGCAGCTTCTGCCCGGGCGGCAGCGCGCCGCTGACGATCATCTGGCGCAAGGCCTCGACCGTGGCGACATGAAGCCGGCCCTTGCGGCGCGGCGCCGGCTCAGTCCCCTCTGCGCCTTCCGTAACCGTGACGCTCATCTGCGCGCTCTCCCGGCGGAGCGGATCGTGATCGCCGCTCCTGCTTGACGCTTCGTCAAACTTGTATGCAAAATACCTGTGCTCAACAAGGACCGCGCAAAGCGGCGAAGGGGAGAGAAGCGTCCAGGCCGCCATGCCGCAGCAGATCCGCCGTCGCACGCCGTTATCTCGCGCCGCACCGGGCCAAGCGCCCGCTCGCGCGCCGATATCGGCGGCCATTGGTGGACAGAGCTGTCGGCGCGACGGCCGGGTTTCGCTGCAATCATAACGGCAAAAGCCAAGCGAGAACGGGAGGAGTTGTCATGCTGCGTCGGCGCGAACTCTTAGTGGGCGCGGGTGCGCTCGCAAGTGCCCAATTCGTAGGCCTCGGTGGGGCGTCGGCGCAGCAGGTGAAACTGCGCTACGCCCATGTCGGCTCGGAAGGCGACATCCAGTACTGGTATGGCGACGAGGCCGGCAAGCGCATCCCCAAGGCGACCGGCGACCGCGTCCAGGTCCAGGTCTTCCCGAATTCGCAGCTCGGCGGCGTCCAGGAGCTGATCGACGGCGTGCGCTCCGGCGCGATCTCGATGGGCCATCACGAATTCGCTTCGCTCGCCCGCCTTTCCAAGGACATCGCCGTCTTCAACGCGCCCTTCATCTATCGCGACGGCGCCCATGCGCTGGCGGCGACCGACCCGCAGAAGTCGGAAGTGCTGATCGAGTTCAACGACAAGCTGGCCAAGGATGGCGGCATGCGCATCGTCGGGCGGCTCTTCCGCGGCGCCCGCCAGATGACCGCGAAGATGGCCGTGCGCTCGCCGGCCGATCTGCAGGGCAAGCCCTTCCGCGGCGTGCCTCTGCAGCTCTGGACCACGATGATCAAGGGGTTCGGCGCGATCCCGACCCCGGTCGAGGTCGCGGAGCTGCCGACGGCGCTGATGACGGGCATGGTCGTCGGCCAGGAAAACCCGCTGACCATGATCAACGCCAACAAGCTCTACGAGGTGCAGACCCACGTCATGCTGACCGGCCACATGCAGAACGTGCTGCCGGTCTTCATCAACGAGCGCGTTTGGCAGGGCATGGGCGCCGACGACCGCAAGGCGGTCTACGAGGTCTTCGAGGTCCTGGCGCAGGACACGCTGCAGCAGGCCAACAAGGCCGAGCAGGACCTGATTGGCGAGCTGAAGAAGAAGGGCATGACCTTCGTCACCGAGCAGGACGGGCTCAAGCTGGCCGAGTTCCGCGAGCGGGTGATTGCCGAGGTCAACAAGGACTTCCCGAGCTGGAAGCCCTATATCGAGCGCATCGCCGCGGTGAAGTGACGCTTCGCCAAGCCGCCGGGCGGCCTGCCGCCCGGCTTCCCCGCTCCAGCCGGCGAGTTCCATGACCGATCAGCATGTCCAGCTGCAGGATGTCGGCGCGCCCCTCGCGATCGACCGGCTCCTGCGGCCGCTCCGCAATGCCTTCCGCTACGCCGCCGTCGCGATGCTGGTGCTGATGCTCGCCCTGCCGGCGCTTCAGGTCATGTTGCGGCAGATATTCCAGGCTCCCTTCATCGGTTCGGAGGAGCTGACGCGCTTCATGCTGATCGGCGTCGTCTTCACCGCGCTGCCCTATGTCGTCGCCTCCGGCACCAATATCCGCATGGAGGAGGTGCTCGTGATGCTGTCCGGGCGTGCGCGCTCCTTCTTCGCAGCGGTGATCTCGCTGACGGCCGTGCTCGGCTTCGGCATTGCCGGCATGGCGGTGATGGTCGCGACGCTCGCCAATCTCGACAATGCGACGCCGACGCTCGGCATCCCCTACTGGATCTTCTTCTCCGCGGCCCTGTTCGGCTTCGTCCTCGCGGCCATCGAGTCCGCCGTCCAGCTCTGGAAGGCGCTGAAGGGCCACCCGCCCTATGTCCGCTTCTCCGACGAGATCAGCGACGAGCCCGAGCCGCATATCGCCTAAAGCCAGGCCGATCGGCTCACCCTTCCCGCGACGCAGGAACGCGACGGCACGATGACGCTTCTCCTTCTCGGCTCCTTCACGCTGCTTTTTCTCTTCGGTTGGCCGGTGGTGCTCGCGGTGATGCTGCCGGCGATCGCCTATGTGCTCTGGAACGGCTTCCCGCTCGAGTTGGTCGGCCAGCGCATGGTCTATGCGCTCGATTCCTTCCCGCTCGTCGCGGTGCCGATCTTCATCTTCGTCGGCAACCTGATGAACCAGGCCGGGATCACCGAGCGCATCTACCGCTTCTCCTCGACGCTGGTGGCGCGCATCCATGGCGGGCTGGCGCAGGTCAACATCTTCGCGAGCCTCGTCTTCTCCGGCATGAGCGGCGCCGCGCTGGCCGATGTCGGCGGGCTCGGCCGCATCGAGGTGAAGGCGATGACCAGCCATGGCTTCAAGCGCGAATTCGCGGGAGCGCTGACCTGCGCCTCGGCCATCGTCGGACCGATCTTCCCGCCCAGCATCCCGCTGATCATCTATGGCTCGGTCACCAACGTCTCGATCGTGCAGTTGCTGATCGCCGGCATCGTCCCGGCGCTGATCTGCGTCGGCATGCTGATGATCACCGTCGCCATCCTGGCCTGGATCCGCAATTTCCCGCGGGCCGAGCGCTGGCCGACCCTCCGCGAGCTCTGGGACTCCTTCCTGCCGGCCCTTCCGGCACTGCTGACGCCGGTGCTCTTGATCTGCGGCATGCTGGTTGGCTGGTTCACGCCGACCGAGGCGGCCTCGATCACCGTGGTCTATGTCATCTTCATCAGCGCGGTGATCTACCGGACGCTGACCTGGCACCATCTTTTGGTCTCGGCCTATGAGACGCTGAAGAGCACCTCGGCGATCCTGATCATCGTCTCGGCCGCGGCACTGTTCGGCTGGATCATGGCGATCGAGCAGATCCCGCAGACCGTGGCGCGCGAGCTGCTCTCGCTCAGCCGCGATCCGCTGATGCTGCTCCTGATCGTCAACCTGCTTCTGCTCGTCGTCGGCATGTTCCTGGACTCGACGACGGCGACGCTTCTGGTGATCCCGATCATCGCCGGCCCGTTGCACATGGCGGGCGTCGATCCCGTCCATCTCGGTATCGTCGCGATCTTCAACCTGATGCTCGGCCTGCTGACGCCGCCCATGGGTCTGGCGCTCTTCCTGATCTCCGATATCGCCAAGGTCTCGATGCGCGCCGTGCTGAAGGAGATGATCCCGTTCTATATCCCGCTCGTCGGCACGCTCGTGATCATCACGCTCTTTCCCGAGCTGACGCTCTGGCTGCCCAAGATGCTGCGCTGATGAAGATGCCGCGCTGAGCAGCCGAGGCTGGCCTGATCAGGAAGCGCGCCGGTATTCGACGAGCTGCGCGCTGGCGATGCTGGAATGGGGCTCGATGGCGGCGCCATTCTGCAGGCGCTCGATCAGCCAGCCGCCGCAGGCCTGCGCCAGTTCCTGGATCGGCATGGCGATCGCGGTCAGTTCGCCCCGCCACCAGGAGAAGGAAGGCTCGTCGCCGAAGCCGACGATCGCAGGCTCGCGCCCTTCGGAATGCGGGCGGCCGGCAATGGCCTGCAGCACCGCTCCCGTCAGCTGAACGGCGCCGGTGATGATCGCGCTCGGCGGTTCGGCCGCCGCCAGCAGGGCAGCGGCGGCCTCGGCACCGAAGCGCGGATCGGCGGGCGGCCCGAGATGCTCGATCGCTCCCGCCAGACCGAGCCCGGCCTCCGTGAAGGCGCGGCGGAAGCCCGCGAGCCGGTCGGCCCCGGTCGAGTAGTCTCCGCTTCCGCCGATATAGGCGATGCGGCGATGGCCGCGGGCGATGAGATGGGCGGTGCCGGCGCGCAGGCACTCCATGTCGTCGATGCCGAACCAGGCCGGGGAGAGCTCGCGGACGCGTCGCAGCAGCTGGACATGCGGAATGCGCGCTAGCATCTCACAGGTCTCGGGCCTCGGGTCCGGGGTGGGAACGATGACGATGCCGGCTGCGCGCGCGCTCGCCAGCTGCCGGACATGGCGGGCTTCCGCCTCGGCGCTGTCGGCTATCGAGACGACGAGCTGATAACCGGCGGCGTCGCAGCAGGTCGAGAGCGCATCCGCAATGGTCGCATAGAAGCTGTTGCGGATGTCCGGCAGCATCAGCCCGATCATCCGGCTCGATCCGCCGCGCATCATCTGCGCCGGCAGGTTCTCGACATAGCCGAGCCGCTCGGCCGCCTCGCGCACCGCAAGCTTCATGCGTTGGCTGATGCGCGGATCGTCGGCGAGCGCCCGCCCAACCGTCGACACGGCGACGCCGAGGCTCTCCGCCACTTGCCGCGCCGTCACCATGCCTGGCCCGCGCGCTGCCATCCGCTCAGGCCGCGGTCTCGGGTGCGATCTGGTGCAGCAAGGGCTCGCCGGCCGCCAGGCGCCGGCAATTCTCCAGCGCCACGGCGAGGCTGCGTTCGAATGTCTGTGGCGTCAGCCAGGCGATGTGCGGCGTCGCGATCAGCGTTGGGCAGGCGGCGAGGGGGCCGGGCTCCGTCATCGGCTCGCGCTCGAACACGTCGAGCCCGGCCCCGGCGAGATGGCCGCTCTGCAGGGCCTCGGCGAGGGCGTTCTGGTCGATCAGCTCGCCGCGTGCAGTGTTGATCAGGATCGCGCCCGGTTTCAGTTGAGCGATGCGCGGGCGATCGAACATCTGCCGGGTCTCGGCGGTCAGCGGCACGTGCAGCGAGACGATGTCGCTGGTCGCCAGCAATTCGTCGAGCGGCAAGGCCATCGCCGCCGCGTCCGGCCTCGGGCTGCGATTCCAGAAGCGGACCTCGGCACCGAGCGCTTGCAAGGCCGGCGTCAGGCGCTGCGGCACGCCGCCATAGCCGACGAAGCCGACCCGGCTGCCGCCGATCTCGCCGAGGCCGACCGCATCCTCGACGCCGATCTGCCAGCCGCGTCCGGCGCGGGTCGCCGCATCGAAGGCCGCGACCCGGCGCAAGGTCGCGAGCATCAGCGCCAGCGTGTGCTCGGCGACCGCGGCCGTATTGGTTCCAGGCATGTTGGCGACGGCGATGCCGCCCTTCGCCGCGGCGCCGCGGTCGATCGTGTTGACGCCGACACCGATCTTCTGGATCAGCCGCAGCTTCGGCGCCATCGCGATCATCGCCGCCGTCACCGGCGTCAGCACGTGCAGCAGCACTTCGCAATCGGCGATTTCGCGGGCGAAGCCGGCCTCGTCGCGCTGGTCGACGATGGCGATCCGCGGCGAGACGATCGCTTCCAGCCGCGCCTGCAGAGCCGAGCCCGGTGAGAAATGGAACAGCGCCTTCATCCGCTCAGCTCCGTTGGGCAGCGAAGGGCAGGGCCTCCCAGCCGGCGAAGCGCGCCTCGCTGCCGAGCTCTTCCTCGATACGCAGCATCTCGTTCCATTTCGCCATGCGCTCGGAGCGGGTGAAGGAGCCGACCTTGAACTGGCCGGCATCCCAGCCGACCGACAGATGCGCGATGGTGACGTCCTCGGTCTCTCCGGAGCGGGCCGAGACGATGGTGCCGAAGCCGGCGGCCTTGCCGGCGTCGAGCGCGGCGCGGGTGCCGGTCACGGTGCCGGACTGGT
>JAEXUU010000756.1 GCA_023452965.1 Pseudomonadota bacterium
CGTGACCGCGATCTGGTCGCCGATGCGGTCGGCCGCCTGCAGCCCGATCCGGCCGAGCAAGGCGAGTTCCGTCAGCTTCTCCGGCTCGCGGGCCTGCATGTTCGGGCCGAGATCGGCCTCGCCGCGAACGGCGAAGGGGATGGTGAGGCGCGAGGTCGAGACATCGCCGCGCCTGTAAAGCAGCGCGGTCAGCGTCTCGCCGGCCCGCGCCACCGGATCGAGCGCGATCGCATAGGGCAGCATGGCGCGCTTGTGCGGGTAAGGCTCGCCATAGGAGAGCGCGATCGGGCCATGGGCATGCCGGCAGAGCGCGTCCCAACCCTGCAGGGCGGCATAGGCCGGGAACACCAGCCCGCCTTCGTAGCGGTAGCGGTTCCAGAACAGGTGGTCGTATTCGCTGATGACGAAGGGCTTGCCGAGCCAGCGCGCCGCAGCGGCCATCCGCATCGAGTTTGCGGCGTCGCCGAGGGAGCTTTGCTGGAGGAGCTTGCTGCCGGGGGCATAGCCGCTGGCCCAGTCGTGATAGGTGTTCATCGTCACGACATCGAGCCCGCGCCGGCTGAGCGCGGCCTGCACCGTCGGCCAGTTGTTGTAGGTGCTGATCAACCCCTTGTAGCCGAAGCCGCGCAGCGTCTCGCTCATCTTCGCTGCCGAGGCGGTCTCGACTTCGGTGAAGAAGGCCTGCAGGTCGCGCAGGCGAGGGTTGGGGACATAGCGGTCGGTCGGAAGCCGGATCGTGCCGTTCTCCAGCTTCTCGCCCCAGCCGAGCCCACCCCAGGCCTTGGCGAGCGCTTGGCTCGACGGGTAGCGCCGCGCCAGCCATGCGTTGAACGGGGGCGCGAACATCGCGTCATAGGGCGCCTTGCCCGGCCGGTCGTGGACGACGCTCTCGAATTCGAGGCTGTTCTCGTTGACGAGGATCACCAGCGCCAGCGCCTCGTCATGGATCGGCGCGATGCCGGTATAGGGATTGACGCGGGTGAGGATCTTCTCGGTGATCTGCTTCCAGTGCGCGAAGGCGGCCTCGTCGAGATGCAGCGCGAGCTTGAGATTGCCGCTTGGGTCCCAGCGCTCGTCGCGGGCGCCATAGGCGCCGTGCCACGAGGTCATGCCGTCGATCATCCAGTAGATGCCGTTCCGCTTCAGCGCGGCGAGCAGGTAGTGGATTCGGTCGAGCGTCTCCGGGTCGAAGTCGAAATCCCTGGCGCGGCCGATCATCAGCGAGGCGTCGAGGAACGTCAGCCGCGCGATGTTGTAGCCGTGGAGCGCGAGCTGGCGGGCGTAGCGGTCGGCTCCGGCGCGGTCGGGAAACCCGCCCGAAGCCGGGCTCCATGCGAGGGAGGCGCAGAACAGGCGCGCCGGTTCGCCGGGGCTGTCGGCGAAGGCGAGGCGGCCATCCTGGCGCGCAATCACGCGTTGGTCGGCGCCGCTGCCGGCCCTGACGCCGATCGGCTGGTTGGGCAGCATCCCGGAGAAGTCGAGCGGGCTGCCCGGGCGGATTTCAAGCGAAACCTCGCGCACGGGTAGCCATGTCTCGGCGGCGATGGCGCAGGGCGACACGGCGCTCAGCGCCAGCCCCGCCATCATCGCGGAAATCAGTCTCTTCATGCCGACCCGCCCTTCTTCCGGCGCTCGCCGGACATCCGGTCTCTGCTTCAGGGCCGCGAAGGACCGTGCAGGATGTAGGATTTGGTGAGGCCCGCGATCTTCTCCCGGACCAGATTCGCCTCCGGCGCGTAGGAGCGGAACTCCTTCAGCGTCAGGATCTGGATCTCCTCGAAATACTCCCGGATATGCTCCTCGGACGGCTTGGACAGGAAGCGCCAGGGCGACAGCCGGACCGCATGCCGGGCGATCGAGCGCGGCAGCCAGTGCAGGCCGGGGCAGAAGAAGTGCGGCTCGATCGGGAAGACATAGGCCGGCGTCTGGACGAAATAGTAGTTCGAGACCCGGTTGATCTCGCGCATCAGATTGGCGCGCTTGGCCGGCGGCACATGCTCGATCACCGAGTTGCAGACCGCGACGTCGAACGCCTTGTCCTCGAAGGGGAGGCGGTCTCCGTCATAGACGATGACCTTGACGTGGCCGTATGAGCCGGTGAACGAGCGCGCCTGCCCGTCGTCGCGGATGTTGACCAATGTCAGGTCCCTGGGAACGTCGGCCGGGTCGAGCTTCTCCCAGAAATGCCGCGAGCCACCGACATCGCAGACCTTGAGCGATGTGAAGTCGGGGAGTGCCTCGCGGAACAGGCCGCCGCGCTTCCTGCGGAAGTACTCCGAGGACGAGTGCACGATCCGATCCCAGAGCGAAACGGTCTTCTTCACGCTGTCATCGGTCATGAAGGGGCTTTCCTGAGATGCTTGTGGCGCGGCGCGCGTCAGGCCGCCGTTTGCGAAGGCTTGTGGAGGATGCGGCTTTCGATCGGCGCGGCCGGCGGGAGTCGCTGCCGCAGGAAGCCGACGGGCAACGCCGCGGCATGAAAGAACCAGGCGGTGACGGTGTAGAGCCCCATGCTCAGTCCGCCCTTGCGCAGGCTCATCAGCCCGATCATGCCGGCGAGAACCGCGAGCACCAGTCCGAGGGCCAGCCCCTTGTGCGGCAGGAACAGCAGGATGGCGATGCAGAGCGCCCACCAGAGATAGACCGCGCTCCATAGCTTGAGCTCGGGGAGCTCGCGCAGCATCTGGAAAAAATAGGGCTTGCCGAGCGAGGCCCGCAGCAATTCGCCGACGCCGTGCAAGTACTTGTTCTTCCACCGCCGTAGCAGCAGCCGGTAGGAGTTCTCGGTGTGGCCGAAATGCTGGACGAAGCGCCGGTCGAGCCGATGCAGTTGCCAGCCGGCGCTGCGCAGGCGCACGCCGAGGTCGAACTCCTCATGGCCGTGCAGGTTGCGATCCGAGAGATAGCCGGCCTGCTCGATGGCGCTGCGCCGGTAGAGCCCGCCGCCATTCATTCGGTCGACCGTGCCGGTGCCGTACTGGGAACTGCTGCGCTGGACCCTGCGCGCATATTCGAGCGAGGTGACCAGCTTCTCCTCGACATGGCCGGTGACGCCAGCGACCGAGGGGTTTTCTTCCAGGAAGCGCACCGCCTCGGGCAGGAAGCCGGGATCGAGCAGCATGTCGCCGTCGAGCAGGCAGATATGCTCGCCGCGCGAATGCTGAAATCCGAGCTGTGGGCCGATCCCGCAGCTCGGCCGCGCCGGCGCAACGATCTGGACGACCAGGACCGGATAGCGCGAGGCGATCTCGATGGTGCTGTCGGACGAACCGCTATCGGCGATGATCACCTCGCCCTGCACCTCGCCGAGCCCCGCCAGGGCGCTCTCGATCGTCGCGGCGATGCGCTTCTCTTCGTTCAGGGTCTTGATGATGATCGAAACGGCCAATCGGGTCTCCGGTATCGATATGATCTGCGCGAGGGCGTCAGAAGTCGGTGAGCAGCCTGCTCCAGCTCTCCGAGGCCAGGCCGCCGATATAGATATCGTTGTGCAGCGCGGCCTCCTTGATCTCGGCATGGCGCGTGACCATGCAGAAATAGCCGCGATGCTTGAACGAGAGGCGGCGCTGCCGTGAGATCGCGTTCATCATGAAGGGCTGCGCTATGCCGCTGGCCCGCGCATAGCCCTCGGCATCCAGATGCGAGAACATCTGGCCGACCACCTCGAATTCCCGGCCGGCTTCGCAGAGTACGTTCAGCACCGTCGCCTCGAGCTTGCTCTTCCCGAAGAAGAGGAAGGCGCCGATGGTGCGGCCGCTCTCGTCGACGACGCTGCGAACCTGCAGTGTCCCGAGGCCGTTGTTCAGCGCGGCCACCCCGTGCAGCCAATCGAATTCCGGCCTCGACCAGGTCGGACGGATCGAGAAGCGCTCCGTCATCGGGCCGGCGCAGGCGAAGAACGCATCCACGCTGGTTTCTATGGTTCGGTAGCCTGATGGCGCGGGCGGGACCAGCGACGGCCTCCGTCGACGCAGAACATCATCGATCCGCCCCAACAGGTGGAGGACGGGACGGGAGCGCAGGGCCGGGAGATGCCGGCTGCAGTTGATGGCCCCGGCCGAGAGCGGCCGGAAGGAGCGATGCCATTCGAGGCTCTGGATCGGCAGGACGACGCCGCCTCCGGCTACCCAATGGTCGGCACTGACCGGCGAGGAATTGTCCGAGAAGCACATGTCCTGCTTGGCGGCCCGCATCTGGCGGGCGAGGCGCGCCGCGCCGGCAGCGCCTTCCTTCCCCTCCGCCATGAAGGCGCAGAGCAGCTTGGCGATCACCTTGCGGCCATGGACCGTGAATTCCATGGGAATGGCGAGGATGGCGCTGGTCACGCCGCTGGCGCCGCTGTCATGGACGATGCTGCCATGCTCCGGCCTGTAATGCGGGCTGCCGAAGAAGACCGTTTCCAGATAGGCTTCGAGATCGGGCGCGACCGCGCCCTTGCCGTCGCGAAAGCTCCGCGCGAACAGCTTCGCTACCGCCGGAACATCGCCCCGCGCCATAGGCCGAACGCCGCCGACGCGGGATGCCGCTTCGTCGCGGGCCGGGGAGGAGGGGCGCAGATCGTCTCGCAAATCAGCGTCCATGCGCCATCCCGGCTCCGGGTTCCTGCTCGATCGCCCGCTCCCGGTCCCGGCGCACGATCCTCATCAAGGCGGTCCAGGATGCGGCGACCATGGCGATCTCGATGACGTAGAACGAGACGAAGGTGCCGGCCGGCGGCGCATACCAGGTCGCGACTGCGGCGAGCGCGGCGCCCAGCACGCTGCCGAGACCCATCACGGCGGCGCGGGTCGGCTGGTGGCCCGATGCGCCGAGCGCTTCCATCGCCACAGCCCAGATCGCCAGCGGGATGACCGCCCAGCAGAGGATCCTGACGAAGGAGACGAGCGAGACATAACCCTGGCCAAAGAGGAGGGGCAGGATCGGCGCCAGCACGAAGACGGCGACCGCCGCGGCGATGCTGATCAGCGTGGCCGCGACCAGAACCTTGCGGACCCGCGGCATGGCATGCTGCAAACCTTCCACCGTCGCCCGGGCTGAGCCGGGATAGACGAGACGGTTGAGAGCCTCGACCGAGAGATAGCTGCTCTCCAGCATGCGCCGGGCGACGCTGTAGCTCGCGACGATCTCGGCGGTTGCGACGAGGCTGAGCACGAGCAGGTCGGCATTCTGGCGCACCGCACGCAGGATGAAGGGCACGCTGAAATAGAGGCCGAGCGGCAATTCTTCGCGCACCAGCCGGTATTCCGGACGGCCGAGCCCGCGCAGGGCACGCCAGCAGACGAGGGCGACGAGGACATGGCAGACGAACTGCCAGATCGCCCAGGACGCGATGCTGGCGACGCCGAAGACGAGGCAGGCGAGGCCTGCGGCAGCGGTCCGCGCCAAAGCGAAGCCGACCACGACTGTGTTCGCCGAAGCGAAGTCGGAATGGGCGATGAAGATCTGCTCGGCCAGCACGATGACGCGGACCAGCACGATGTTGGTCGCGAGCATCAGCGTGATCACGGCGACGTTGCTCGCCGGATCAGGGGACAGCGTGAAGAAGAAGGGCAGCAGGACCGCGCCGATCAGCACGAGGGCCACGCCGCTGGCCGCCGTCAGGATCAGGTTGTGGCCGAGCATGGCCGGGTACATCGCCCGATCGCGGGCGACGCGGCGGACGAGGCACTCCATCGCGCCGAGGCCGCACATATGGACCGCGATGTTCGAGATCGCCGTGATCGCGACGAACAGGCTGAACTCGTGCACGCCCAGAAAGCGGGCGAGGATCGCGAAGGTCAGGAGCTGCGCGGCCGAGCTGATGACAAGGCTGCCGCCGGAGGCGGCATAGGACATCAGCATCGGGAGCAGGGCTCCGCGACTGCCCGATCCTCTTGCGTTGCCCGGAGCCATCCTCTCCCGCCTTAGACATCGACCGAACCAGGCCGCCACGATGGACCTACCATCGCAGCGGCGTCTGTAGCAGGCAAAAATAAGGGCGCAGTTAACACCGCAGCTGCGTTTCAGCAGGTGTTTACCCGCGCCGGAGTAGCGTGCCGCGCGTCACAGCCGTCCAGCGACGGAAGGAGTCCCGATGTCGGGCCAAGCAGTCGATCCTATGGGCCAGAACGGGCCTCGCATGCAGCGCTTCATGAATATCGAGCTGGAACTCGCTCCGGGCGTCCTCGTACCGCGACAGGAGACCGAGCTGCTCGGGGCAAGCGCCGTCGCGATCCTGCGCGAGCAGCCGCCGGGACAGATGGTGGTCGACATGTGTTGCGGCTCCGGCAACCTCGCTTTGTCGATCGCCAGCGAAGTTCCTTCCGCCCGCATCTGGGGAGCGGACCTGACCGACAGCACGGTCGCGCTCGCCCGCCGCAACGCCGAGCGCCTTGGCGTGCAGGACCGGGTCGCCATCCGGCAGGGCGACCTCTTCGATGCATTGGCGGACGATAGCCTCGCCGGCACGGTCGACCTGATCGTCTGCAATCCGCCCTATATCTCGACCGCCCGGCTCGAGGGCGAGAGCGCGCATCTGCTCGCGGCAGAGCCGCGCGAGGCCTTCGACGGCGGGCCCTACGGCATCTCGATCCATCAGCGCGTGATCCGCGATGCCGTTGAATTCCTGAAGCCGGGTGGCTGGCTGCTGTTCGAGTTCGGTGAAGGCCAGGACCGTCAGGCGGCGGCGCTGATCGCCCGCGCCAAGGCCTACGAGCCCGTGCGCTTCGCCCAGAACGAGGCTGGAACGCCGCGGGTCGCGCTCGTCCGCAAGCGCGTTGCCGCGCCGGTCGCCGGCGAGGCGGCAGGGCGGTCGGCATGAGCCTGGTCCGCCCGCTGGAGGCCGCCGATATTCCGGCGGTCGCAGGGCTCTTCCAGCGCGTGTTCCGCAACAGCGATGCGCCGCCGCCCGCGGCGCTCGCCACCTATCTGGCACGCCATTACCTCGAAGCGCCGGGCTGCGATCCCGAGATCAGGCCGCTCGTCCATGTCTCCGGTGACGGCGACATTTCCGGCTTCATCGGCGTCAATGCCCTGCCGATGAGCCATGATGGCCGCAAGCTGCGCGCGGCGATCTGTGGGTCGCTCATGGTCGAGCGCCGGGGCAGCGATCCGATGGCCGGCGCCAGGCTCCTCAAGACCTTCCTGGCCGGGCCGCAGGATCTCTCCTTCAGCGAGACGGCGAGCGAGGTCTCGGCGCAGATGTGGACGAGGCTGCGCGGCGTGGCGCTGCCGGAATACAGTCTCGACTGGGTTCGCATCATCCGGCCTTCGGCCTTCATGATGGAGCTCGCATCCAGCCGTATCGGCGCGGCGCGGCTGCTTTCCCCGCTTGCCGGGGTCATCGATCGCCGTCTGCGCGGGAGGATGCAGGAGAACGACCTGCGCTGGTCCGGCGTGCCGGAGAGCTGGGCGGTCAAGGGCGGCCTCAAGGTCGCCGAAATCGATCAGGCCGGCTTTGCGGCGCTCGTCGAGCCGCTGACCCGGGAGTTCGCGCTTCGGCCGGACTGGAGCGCCGAGCAGCTCGCACACATCGTCGCCGAAGCGACCGGCAAGCCGGAACATGGCGAGGCGGTGCTCGCCTCGGTCTCGACGCCAGGTGGGGTGCCGATCGGCGCCTTCCTCTACCATCTGCGTCCCGGCGGGATCGCGCGCGTCCTGCAGATCCTGACCGCGCCGGGCCATGCCGGCCCCGTCATCGACTGTCTGATCGGGCATGCGGCGCAACGCGGCGCAGCCGGGTTGCGCGGACGCACGCAGCCTGCCTTGCTGGGGGCGATGCTCGGGCGCCGCATCGCCTTCACCCATCTCGCCTCGACCGTCGTGCATGCGCGCGAGCAGGCGCTGGTCGACGCCTTGCTAGCGGGCCAGGGCTTCTTCAACGGGCTGGCCGGCGAGAGCTGGAGCCGGCTGGTCGGCGGGCGCTTCGAATAGCGCGCCGGACCGACTCGGCGATCGCTCGCGCCGGCGCTTCCGGTCTCAGCCGGCGATCTCCGTCACCGCCTCGACCAGTTGCGGCTCGAGATGCAGATAGCGCGTCGCCCGGCGCTTGGCTGCGATGTCTGCCCAGGCACGCTCGACCTCGACCGTGCTCAGCTTCGCGGCCGCGCCGACCTGTTCGGCCGAGAGGCCGTTGTTGAGGCCGTAAAGGCACAGATCCATGCGGTCATAGGGCAGGGAGAAGTAGAACTCCTCCTGCGTCTGCTCGAGCGAATAGGTGTCGGTGGTCGGTGGCCGGCGCCGGATCTCCTCGGGGATGCCGAGATCGGCGGCGAGCGCATAGACCTGGCTCTTGTAGAGATGCGCGATCGGCTTGACGTCCGCCGCGCCGTCGCCGTTCTTGACGAAGAAGCCCTGATCGTATTCCAGCCGGTTCGGCGTGCCGAGCACGGCGAAGTTCAGCCGGTCGGCGTGATAGTACTCGATCTGCTTGCGGGTGCGCTGCTTCATGTTGGTCGCGGCGACGATGCCGAGATAGACCGCGGGCGGCATGCGCAGCTTGGTGCGCTTGCCGTCGGGGTCCTGCACCACCAGCGAGGAGATGTTGTAGCCTTCGCCC
>JAEXUU010000791.1 GCA_023452965.1 Pseudomonadota bacterium
TCGGCCAGCAGGCCTTCGAACTGGGCGCCGATCAGCCGGCCCTTGGACAAGGTGTGCCCCGCGCGCTTGCGCCGCCAGGGCATCTCGGCCGCGGAGGCGGGTTCGAAGAACACCACCGCCTCGGCCGCGAAGGCGCCGTTCTTGGTGCCCCCGAAGGAGAGCACGTCGACACCCGCCTTCCAGGTGATCTCGGCGGGCGAGCAGCCGAGCGCTGCGACCGCATTGGCGAAGCGCGCGCCATCCATGTGCAGCTTGAGCCCGCGCGGCGCGATCGCCGCCTTCAGCGCCGCGATCTCGTCCGGCCGATAGACCAGCCCGCATTCGGTCGCCTGCGTGATCGACAGCATCTGCGGCTGCACCTGGTGCAGCGAGTCCGGCCGCATGCGCGCCAGCTGGTCCGTGACCAACGCCGGAGCGAGCTTGCAGCCCTCGCCCGGCAGGCCGACGATCTTGGCGCCGCCGGCGAAGAACTCAGGCGCCCCGCATTCATCGGCCGCGACATGTGCCTCGTGATGGCAGAGCACCGCCCCCCAGGGCTGGACCAGGCTCGCCAGCGCCAGCGCGTTCGCCGCCGTGCCCGATGTGACGAGGAAGACCGCGACCTCGCGCTCGAACAGTTCGGCGAACAGGGACTCGACCCGCTTCGTCCAGGCATCGTTGCCATAGGCGGCGGCGAGTCCGTCATTGGCCGCCAGCATGGCCTGCAGGACGGGGGCGCTCGCCCCGGCGAGATTGTCGCTGACGAAATTCATGTCACCCTTCCGCAAACCGGTCCGGACGCTGTTGTCGGGGATCGACCGATGCCGCGCCATCCTCTCGCCGCCGCACCGCCATGTCGTCACCGCAGTGCACGCCAAGCGCGAAGAAACAACTTCCGGGCTGGCCCGAGGCGACCAATGATGTGAAAATGTCGAAGCGATCACGCAATTAGCAATAAAATTTCGATGCAGCGCAAAATCGCCGCTTGTGCCCAGATTGGAATTCTGGCAAGTTCGAGACGTTAGGACAGTGATGCTGTCCCATTTTTCACGTGAGCGGCACCGGCGAGCTTGGCCGGGTGATCGCCAAACGATGGAGCGGAGCATGACGGAAGGCATGGCCAATATCGCCGAAGCCATCCGTGCACGCGCCGCCCGTAAAACGTCGGCCTGACCAGGCGCGACTGGGCCTAGCAGCCTGCGCGCCTGCGAAGGGCGCGGGCGCGGGACTAAAAGGCGCAAGCGACCTTCGAAAACGAGACGAAACCGGCCCGGCCCTCGCAAGCGAGCAGGGCTGACCGGTGGCGGCACGGAACCGTGTGAATTTTTGACGGGCGCTGGCGGAAGCCGGCCCCCTTCGGCAGCGGAGTTGACGATGCGCGAACGCGGCGGAGCGAACCTGGTAGTGGCACAGCCCCTGGCCAAAGGCGCCAATGAGCGCTTCCCGGACGTGCGCGATCCCGCCATGCCGGAGCGCCAGGGCCTCTACGATCCTTCCTATGAGAAGGACGCCTGCGGCGTCGGCTTCATCGCCGACATGAAGAACCGCAAGAGCCATGCGATCGTCGCGCAGGGCCTGCAGATCCTGCACAATATCGACCATCGCGGCGCCGTCGGTGCCGATCCCAAGCTCGGCGATGGCTGCGGCATCCTCACCCAGATCCCGCATCGCTGCTTCAAGGAAGAATGCGGGAAGATCGGCATCGAGCTGCCCGAGCCTGGCCATTACGCCATCGGCCAGTTCTTCATGCCGCAGGACGTCGAGAACCGCGCCGTCTGCGAGGAGATCGTCGCCCAGACCGTCGAGGAGGAAGGCCTGATCTTCCTCGGCTGGCGCGACGTGCCGGTCGACAACAGCGACCTCGGCGAGGCCGTCAAGGAAACCGAGCCGACCCACCGGCAGATCTTTGTCGGCCGGCCCGCCGAGATCGCCGACGAGGAGGATTTCGAGCGCAAGGTCTATGTCCTCAGGAAGTCGGTCTCGAACAAGGTCTACAAGCGCCAGGACCGGGCGACCGCGACCTATTATCCGGTCTCGTTCTCCTGCCGCACCATCGTCTACAAGGGCATGGTGCTGGTCACCCAGCTCGGCTCCTACTTCAAGGACCTGACCGATCCGCGTTTCGAGAGCGCGCTCGCCCTCGTCCACCAGCGCTTCGCCACCAACACCTTCCCGTCCTGGCGCCTCGCCCATCCCTACCGGATGGTCGCCCATAACGGCGAGATCAACACGCTGCGCGGCAACGTCAACTGGATGGCGGCGCGCCAGGCTTCGGTCGATTCCGAGCTCTTCGGCGCCGACATCTCGAAGCTCTGGCCGATCTCCTATGAGGGCCAGTCCGACACGGCCTGCTTCGACAACGCCCTCGAATTCCTGGTCCAGGGCGGCTACTCGCTCGCCCACGCCATGATGATGCTGGTGCCGGAGGCCTGGGCGGGCAACCCGCTGATGGATGAGAGCCGTCGCGCCTTCTACGAGTACCATGCTGCGCTGATGGAGCCGTGGGACGGCCCGGCCGCGATCGCCTTCACCGACGGTCGGCAGATCGGCGCGACGCTCGATCGCAACGGCCTGCGTCCCGCCCGCTATCTCGTCACCGATGACGGGCTCGTCGTGCTCGCCTCGGAATTCGGCGTGCTGCCGATCCCGGAGGAGAAGATCGTCCAGAAGTGGCGGCTCCAGCCCGGCAAGATGCTGCTGATCGATCTCGAAGAGGGCCGCATCATCGGCGACGACGAGATCAAGCAGAGCCTCTGCCAGGCCAATCCCTACAAGGACTGGCTGAAGCGCACCCAGATCGTCCTGGAAGAGCTGCCGCCGGTGGAAGCGCGCGCCTCGCGCACCGACGTCGCTTTGCTCGATCGCCAGCAGGCCTTCGGCTACACCCAGGAAGATACCAAGATCCTGATGGCGCCGATGGCGGTGACCGGCCAGGAAGCGGTGGGCTCGATGGGCACCGACACGCCGATCTCGGCGCTCTCCTCGAAGTCGAAGCTGCTCTACACCTATTTCAAGCAGAACTTCGCCCAGGTCACCAACCCGGCGATCGACCCGATCCGCGAGGAGCTCGTGATGAGCCTCCTCTCCTTCATCGGGCCGCGGCCGAACATCCTCGACCTCGAGGGCACCTCGCGCCGCAAGCGCCTGGAAGTGCGCCAGCCGATCCTGACCAATGACGATCTCGAGAAGATCCGCTGCATCGGTCATTACGAGGATCGCTTCGACACCAAGACGCTCGACATCACCTATCCGACGCGCGAGGGCGCGGCCGGCATGGATGGCGCGGTGGCGCGGCTCTGCGAGCGCGCCGAGGCTGCGGTCCATGGCGGCTACAACATCATCATCCTGTCCGACCGGCAGGTCGGGCCGGACCGCATTCCGATCCCGGCGCTGCTGGCGACGGCGGCGGTGCACCATCACCTGATCCGCAAGGGCCTGCGCACCTCGGTCGGCCTCGTCGTCGAATCCGGCGAGCCGCGCGAGATCCATCACTTCTGCTGCCTCGCCGGCTATGGCGCCGAGGCGATCAACCCCTATCTCGCCTTCGACACGCTGACCGACATGCATGCCCGCGGCGAGTTCCCGAAGGAAGTCGACGCCCAGGAAATCGTCAACCGCTATATCAAGGCGGTCGGCAAGGGCATCCTCAAGGTCATGTCCAAGATGGGCATCTCGACCTACCAGTCCTATTGCGGCGCGCAGATATTCGATGCGGTCGGCCTGTCGTCCGAGCTGGTTAACCAGTACTTCTTCGGCACCGCGACGACCATCGAGGGCGTCGGTCTGACGG
>JAEXUU010000808.1 GCA_023452965.1 Pseudomonadota bacterium
GATCAGGACGTTCTTGCGCCGGTCGGCCGAGAGCCGGTTCGCCAGCACGCAGCCGGCCGAGCCTGCGCCGATGATGACATAGTCGAAGGTGCCGATGCTGGTCTCGCCCGCCATACGCTTTCCGCCCTGGTCCTCAGCCTTTCCCAAGGGATAGGGCGAGCCGGCCGCCGCGGCAACGCGCGGCCAGTGCGAAAAGACCTTGCTGCGAATGCGCCTTTGTCTTGGACTGCGGCGCATCGGCAGGTTCAATGACGGCAGCACGAGATCGGAGACACCTGCCATGCTGCTGCGCATCGAGCCTTTCGAGGATCCGCAGACCGGCCGCTATGCCATCGCGATCCACTATCCGGCCGATGCGGAACGCCCGCTGGTGACGACGGCGGCGCGCTACAAGAGCGCCGCCGCCGCCGAGCAGGACATGATCGCGATCCTCTCCGCCGCCGCCAACAACCCGCCGCCGGTGGAGCCGCCCAGCCGGCGCTGAACACGGCTCCAACTACTCAACCTCATCCTGAGGAGCGGGCGTCAGCCCGCGTCTCGAAGGATGGTCAAGCCGCTTCCGGAGTCTCCTGAAACATCCTTCGAGACGCCGCTGCGCGGCTCCTCAGGATGAGGGCTGGAGAAGATACAGGTCAGCCGACAGCGACCTGATGCTGCGGCCGGACCTCGCGGCCGGTCTCCGCCGATTCGAGGATGGCGAGGCAGATCTCCAGCGTCGCCATGCCCCATTCGCCGGTGTGCAGCGGCGCCACGCCATGGCGGATGGCGGCGTACATCTCGTCGACCACCTCGGCCCGTGGCACGGACGGTGCCGGCAGCGGCTCGAACCAGCGCTCGGCATCGGCATAGACCATGACGCCGTCGGCGAGCGGGCGCAGGTCGGCACGTTCGCAGGAGATCACGACCTGGCCGAAATGGTTGTGCGCGACTGGGGCTGCGGCGATGGAACTCTTGGCGACGCCATAGGTCCGGGTGTTCTTGAGGGCCGCCTCTTCCTCCGGCGTCGCGACCTTGGCGCGGCCGCGCCGGGCCGCACCGTAATTGTCGGGATCGCGCTGCTGGCCGAGCTCGCCGAGCCAGCCGAACTGCTCGTCGCTGTCATAGCGGCCATAGCCGGAATAGGTCAGGCTGGCGCTGGCGCCGCCCTCGAAGGTCAGCAGGGCCTGATAGGCGCCCTCGGTCGGACGTCCTGCATCCCAGCGCCCGGTGACCGCGCGCACGCTCTCGACCCTGCCGCCGGCGATCAGGCGGGCGACATCGACCTGATGGGCGCCCTGGCTGAAGACGACGCCGCCGCCCTGGGCGGTGTCGAGCTCCTCCGGCCGGCGCGGGCGATAAAGGAAATCGGTGTAGTTCAGCGCCGTGATCATGCGGACCGCGCCGAAGCGGCCGGAGCGGATCAGATCGGCGGCATGGAGATAGGGCGTGTCGAAGGAATGGCTGTGGCCGACCATGAGATGGACGCCGGCCTGCCGCGCTGCTGCGATCATCGCCTGGCAATCTGCGACGGTGAGCGCCATCGGCTTCTCGACCAGGATGTGCTTGCCGTGACGGGCAGCGAGCCCGACATGCTCGACATGGAACTGGTGGGGCGTCGCGATGTAGATCGCCTCGACTTGCGGATCGGCGCAGAGCGCCTCGATCTCGACATAAGCCCTGGCAGGCCCGCCGGGCCGCGAGAAATCGGCCTCGAACTGCGCCCGCGCCTCGGGACGAGGATCAGCGGCTGCGACGAGGCGGCAGAGGGGATGCTGTGACAGCGTCGGCAGCATCAGCATGAAGGCACGGCCGAGGCCGAGGACGCCGAGGCGCAGGGGTTCGCTCATCGGCGGCTCCTCTAGAGGTCCAGCACCAGCTCGGACGACTTCGCCCGCGAGACGCAGATCATGATGTTGCGGGCGCGCTCGTGCTCGGACAGAGCGAGGTCCCGATGGTCGGGCTCGCCGGCGATCAGCCGCGTCCGGCAGGTGCCGCAGGTGCCGCTCTCGCAGGAGCTGGGCAGGACCTTGCCGGCCTCGCGCAACGCCTCGAGGATCGACTTGTCGGCCGGCACCTCGACGCTGACGCCGCTCTTGGCCAGCCTGACCGTGAAGGGCAGGTTGTCTTCCGGCCTCGCCTTGGCGGCGCCGAAATCCTCGAAATGCACGGCCGCCGACGACCAGTGCCCGGTCATGTCGCGCACCGCCTCCATCAGGCCCCGCGGTCCGCAGCAATAGAGATGGGCGCCCTTCGGCTCCTCCAGAACCGGCCAGAGATCATAGGCTCTATCGGGATCGCCGCCGTCATGGTGGATCACCACCTTGCCGCGGAATTCAGGGGCGGAGAATTCCTCGCGGAAGGCCATCAGCTCGGGCGAGCGGGTGAAGTAGTAGAGCTTGAAGGGCTTTGCCCTGGTCGCCGTAAGGTGCTTGATCATGGCGCGGATCGGGGTGATGCCGATGCCGCCGGCGATGAAGATGTAGCTGGCCGGGCCGGGCTTCAACGCGAAGTCATTGCGCGGCGCGCCGACCGAAATCGCGTCGCCCTGCTGCGCCTGCTCGATCAGGCAGACCGAGCCGCCGCGGCCGCCGCTCTCCTTCTTGACCGCAATGACATAGCGATCGCTCTCGGCCGGGTCGTTGCAGAGCGAATATTTGCGGGTCTCGCCATTGGGGACGGTAACGGAAAGATGCGCGCCCGCAGTGAAAGGCGGTAGCTCGCTGCCATCGCCGGCCCGCAATTCGAACAGGCAGATGTCCTCAGCGATCATCGTCTTCTCGGCGATCCTGAGGGTGATCGCCTCGCTCCCGTCAGCCATGCGCACCGCCTTGCCCACCGCCCTGCGCCTGCCTCTCTCGACAAGCGTTTTGAACCCGACTAATCTCAGACTTAGATAACTAAGTAATTTGCCTCTGGCTAGTACCGGGGCAAGCGCCGGGGAGGCCGCCATGCTGACGCATGAGGAGAACGAGATCCTGACCCGCGTCGAGGGCGATGCCCCGATGGGGCAGTTGATGCGGCGACACTGGACGCCGGCGCTGCTCTCCGAGCAGCTCGTCGAGAGCGATGGCGCGCCGGTCCGGGTGCGGCTGTTCGGCGAGGACCTCGTGGCCTTCCGCGACACCGATGGGCGGATCGGCGTGCTCGGCGAGTACTGCCCGCATCGCAAGGCCTCGCTGTTCTTCGGACGCAACGAGGAATGCGGGCTGCGCTGCCTCTATCACGGCTGGAAGTTCGACGTGGACGGCAATGTCCTGGAAATGGTCTCCGAGCCGCCGGAGAGCGGCTTTGCCGAGAAGGTCAAGCACAAGGCCTATCCGGTGGAGGAGGCCGGCGGCTTCATCTGGGTCTATATGGGCCCGCCCGAGCTGAAGCCTGACTTCGAGGCGCCGGCCTGGGCGCCAATGCCGCAGGCCAAGGTCTCGATCGTCAAGATCGACCTGCCGGTGAACTGGGCGCAGATCATGGAAGGGCAGATCGACTCGGCGCACTCGTCGAGCCTGCACTCCTCCGACATGAAGCCGGCGCGCGTCACCTCGGCCGGGGCCAATGCGACGCACTGGACGCGGCCCTCGACCGACAAGAACCCGCGCATCCAGGTGCAGCTGACCAATTACGGCTTCCGCTATGCCGCGATCCGCCGGCCGATCAGCAATGCACAGACCCATGACTACATCCGGCTGACGGTCTTCGTCGCGCCCTATACGGCACTGATCCCGCCGAACTCGTCCTATAACGTCGCGACGGTGATCGTGCCGAAGGACGACGTCTCGAGCTATTTCCACTTCATCGCCTGGGGCAATGACGACTGCATCGACCAGGAGGCCTGGCGCAAGTTCTGCGTCGCGCAGGTCGGCATCGATCTCGACAAGAACTACCGCAAGATGCTGCGCAGCAAGGAGAACGACTATCTCCAGGACCGCAAGGCGATGAAGCTCGGCGACTTCACCGGCGTGCCCGGCATTCCCAACCAGGACATCATGATGTGGGAGTCGATGGGGCCGATCGCCGACCGCACCAGCGAGCGGCTCGGCGCCAGTGACATCGCCATCGTGCAGTTCCGGCGGGTGATGATCGACGCGGCGCGCAAGCTCGCGGCCGGCGGCGAGGCGATCGGGCGGATCGAGCCGCATATCCCGCAGGCGAGGCTTTCCTCGTATCAGGGCATCGTGCCCAAGAGCGAGGATTGGCGGAAGCTCGGCGCCTCCAGCGAGGAGATCGCGGCGCTGGATGGCATGGAGCAGGACGAGACGGAAGCCGAAATGGCGGGCGCCGGGCGCTGAGCGCACCGTCCGCCAGCACGTTTCCCGTATCGGTGCCCAACGGCGAAAGTCTTGGAAAGGCGACGATGGCCGGGCGAGTGTCCGCGCAGAGGCACTCAGCCCGAGCTTGGAAACGCCGATGCCAGACACGCCCTCTGCCCTCGCCCAGACCATCCAGGACATCGTCGACGCCAACCGGATCCTCGCCAACGAGGATGTGCTCGACGGGTTCGGCCATGTCAGCGCCCGCCATCCCGAGCGCCCTGACCGCTTCCTGATCTCGCGCTCGCGCAGCCCTGCCCTCGTCACCGCCGCCGATATCGTCGAGCTCGATCTCGACGGCGAACCGGAAGCGCCGCTCTCCGTCGGGCTCTATGTCGAGCGCGTAATCCACGCCGCCTTCTACAAGGCGCGGCCCGATGTGATGGCGGTCAGCCACCACCACGCCGCCTCGGTGATGCCGTTCTGCCAGACCGGGGTACCGGTCGTACCGGTCTTCCATGTCGGCGCGGTGATCGGCGCGCAGGTGCCGTTCTGGGACAGCCGCGACGAGTTCGGCGACACCAACCTCCTGGTCGAGAACATGGCCCAGGCGGACTCGCTGGCGCGCGCCTGCGGCCCGCATTGGAGCGTGCTGTTGCGCCGCCATGGCGCCTGCAATCTCGGCCGCTCGGTCAAGGAGATGGTCTTCCGCTCGGTCCATCTGAAGCAGAACGCCGAATTGCAGTTCCAGTCGGCGATGCTCGGCGAGGTCTCGCCCCTGACCGCGAAGGAGATCGAGCTCGCCGCCACGCTCAATCTCGGGCCGCTGGTCCAGACCCGGCTCTGGGATTTCTGGAAGGCGCGGCTCGGCCACTGAGCGCCCGACCCGACGGCCCCACGGAGAAGCACCGATGACCGATCTCGGCAAGGCCGGCGGCAAGCTTGCCGGCATCGATCAACCCCTGCCCTCAGCCGATAACGGCGTCTGGGGCAGCGACGTCGTCGCGCAGATGCTGCGGGCGCTAGACATTCCCTATGTCGCGCTCAATCCCGGCTCGAGCTTCCGCGGCCTGCATGACAGCCTGGTCAACCACACCGGCAACCAGGCGCCGCAAATGCTGCTCTGCCTGCATGAGGAGCACGCGGTCTCGCTCGCCCATGGTTACGCCAAGGTGACCGAGCGGCCGATGGGCGTGATCCTGCACAGCAATGTCGGGCTGATGCACGGCGCCATGGCGATCTACAATGCCTGGTGCGACCGGGTGCCGATGCTAATCTTGGGCGCGACTGGCCCGGTCGACGCCGCCCAGCGCCGGCCCTGGATCGACTGGCTGCACACCGCCAAGGACCAGGGCGCGCTGATCCGGCCTTACGTGAAATGGGACGACCAGCCGGTCTCGGTCCCCGCCGCGATCGAGGCACTGACCAGAGCCGCCAACCTCACCCGCATGGCGCCTTGCGGGCCGACCTATGTCTGCCTCGACGTCTCCATGCAGGAGCAGCGGCTCGACGAGATGCCCGCGCTGCCTGATCCGAAGCGCTATGCCGCCGCCGCGGCCCCGGTTCCCGCGGCCAAGGATATCGCAACCGCGGCCGACTGGCTTGCCGCCGCTAGGGAGCCGCTCCTCCTGATGGGCCGGATGTCGCGCAGCCCACAGGACTGGGCCCGCAGGGTTGCGCTTGCCGAGCATCTCGGCGCGCGGGTCCTGACCGACATCAAGACCGGCGCCAGCTTCCCGACCAACCATCCACTTCATGTCACCAAGCCCGGATTCTTCCTCGACGAGGCGGCCAGCGCGGCGATCCGTGCCGCCGACGTCATCCTGGCGCTCGACTGCGTCGATCTCGGCGGCATGCTGAAGCAGGCCGGTGGCCTGCCGGCTGCGAAGATCATCAACATCTCGCCGGACCATCAGCTCCATAATGGCTGGAGCATGGATCATCAGGCCCTGGCCCCGGCCGATCTCCACCTTGCCTGCCCACCGGACGCCGCCTTGCATCTCATCGCCGACGCGCTCGGCATCGGCGCCGGCAAGGCGCCCGGCGAGCTGCCTACCCTTCCCGCCTTGCAAGTGGAGGAAGACCGGCCGCTCGACGTCGTCAGCCTCGCCGCCGCGATGGGCGAGGCGCTGCGCGAGGAGGTGATCTCGCTGGTCCGGCTGCCGCTCGGCTGGGCCGGCGAATCCTGGCATTTCCGTCATCCGCTCGACTATCTCGGCATCGATGGCGGCGGCGGCATCGCGGCCGGCCCCGGCATGCTGGTCGGCGCGGCGCTGGCGCTGAAGGATACCGGCCGGCTCCCGGTCGCGGTGCTCGGCGATGGCGACACGCTGATGGGCATCGCGGCGCTCTGGACAGCGGCGCATTACCAGCTGCCCTTCGTGGCGATCGTCTCGAACAACCGCTCCTTCTTCAATGACGAGATCCATCAGGAGCGCGTCGCCAGGCAGCGCCAGCGCCCGGTCGAGAACAAATGGATCGGCCAGCGCATCGCCGAGCCCGACATCGACATTGCCGCCATGGCGCGTGCGCAGGGGCTCGAAGGGATCGGGCCGGTCACGACCATGGCGGAGCTGACACAGGCCGTGCGGGAAGCGGTGGGGCTCGCCCGAAAGGGGCGCCCGGTGCTGATCGATGCCCGCGTGATGCCGGGCTACAATCCGGCGATGGCGTCGAGCATGACGCGCCATGCGGGCGACAAGCCGGCCGGCGCCTCCTGACCGATAACGCGGCGATCTCTTTCCCCGGCGACAGCGGACTGCTCTGAGCGGCCAGCCGTCGCGAACGGCGCGCGCTACTCTGGAGCCGCCGAACGCGTCACACGCGTGCGAAGAAGGGCGAGCACCTCGGCGAGGCTGCCGGGCGGTACGAGAATGTGCCCGCCGCTCTTCTGGCTGCTCCACTCCAGATGGCTGGCCTCGAAGATCGGCAGAAAGCGCTTGTTGAAGGTGATCTTCTGCAGGCGTGGCGGGCACGCCTCCAGCCCGAGGGCGAAGACCCATGAGGCAGGCTCGTGGGTGCACGAAAAACTGATATGCGAGCTTTGTCGGCCCTTTGGGTGACCGTCCTGCCAGAGCTTCGACAAGCCGAAGCGGATGGCGGTTTGGACGACGGCCACGACCTCCTCGGTCATTTTCCAGCGCAGGGCCAGATAGGACCGGCCATCCTGACTGACGGTCAGAACGCCGCCCTCCTCGGCGAGAAGGATGTCGTTCTCGAGATCGTGAAAATAGGCCGTCCGCAGGATCCTGCTCCTTCCACGTACGCATTTCGCAGCGCGCTCTGGCGCCGCCGCGATCGCCGAAGATGCCCCATCGCCGGGCCGGGTGGCTTGACATAGCGCAACAGAATTTATATCCAACCGGTCGGATATTTTCAATGAGGATATATGGGCCGCCATCGCACCATCGACCGGGAAGCCGTCCTCGACGCCGCCGAAAAGGTGGTGAGCCGTGACGGCGCGGTGCATCTCACGCTGGAGGCCGTCGCAGCCGAAGCCGGGATCAGCAAGGCCAGCGTGCTCTACGACTACAAGACCAAGCGCGCCCTGATCCGGGCGGTGATCGAGCGGCGCGTCGCCGTCGAGACCGCCTATATCCAGACCTTCGTCGATGCGCTCGCGGGCGAGCCCGATGCGCTGATACGCGGGCGGCTCGCCTCCGCCTCGCGCCTCCGCTCCGACGAGGAACGCGCCGTGGCGTTCAACCTGTGCGCGGCCCTGGCCCAGGATGCCGAGCTGCGCGAACCGATCCAGCAGATCAACCGCGTGCAGGTCGCCGAAATCGCCGAGCAGTCCACTCATCCGCGCGGCGCCATGCTCGCCTTCCTCGCCGCCCAAGGGCTGATGTTGATGGAGTGGTTCGAGCTGCATTGCTGGTCGGCGGAAGAGCGCGCTCGCCTCGTCGCCGATATCGGCTGGCTGGTCGACCAGTCCCCGGGCCTGCCGACCGCCTAGCTGGCGGACCTGCCGCAGCCGGCCCGAACTCCGCCCTCTCCTTTTGCACCGTCCCTCCGGATTTTCCGCATGACCTTTCCGATCTCGCATCTCGGCCGCGGCCTCCTGCTCGGCGTGCTTCTGCTGACTGCCGCCTGCTCCGAAGAGAAGAAGCCGGCGCCGGGCGCCGGTGCGCAGCGCCCGCCTGTCGCCGTCGGCGTGATCACCGCCGAGCCGCAGACGCTGCCCGTGACCAACAACCTGCCGGGCCGCATCGCGCCGACGCGGATCGCCGAAGTGCGCCCGCGCGTCTCGGGCATCGTCGTCGAGCGCGTCTTCCAGCAAGGCACCATGGTCAAGCAGGGCGACGTGCTCTACCGGATCGACCCGGCGCCGTTCCGTGTGCGGGTCGCCAGCGCCGAAGCGGCGCTGAAGCGCGCCGAGGCGAGCCAGCTTCAGGCCCGCCAGCACTCTGACCGGATCGTCGAGCTGCTCGATCGCAAGGTCGCCAGCACCCAGCAGCAGGAGACGGCGGTCGCGCAATTGGCTCAGGCCGAGGCCGATGTCGCCGCCGCCCGCGCCGGCCTCGACGCAGCGCAGCTCGATCTGCAGTATTCCGAGGTTCGGGCGCCGATCAGCGGCCGGATCGGGCGCGCCCTGATCACCGAAGGCGCCCTTGTCGGCACCGGCGCCGCCGATATCCTGGCGACGATCCAGCAGCTCGACCCGGTCTATGCCGACTTCACCCAGTCGGCCGGCGAATTGCTCGCCCTGCGGCAGGCGCTCAAGCTCGGCGCGCTGACCGGCCCCAATCCGGGCGCCGCCAATGTCCAGCTGCTGTTCGACAATGGCGCCACTTACAAGCACCGCGGCCAGCTGCTGTTCTCCGAGGCCACGGTCGACGTGACGACCGGACAGGTGACGTTGCGCGGCCAGTTCCCTAACCCTGAAGGCGACCTGCTGCCGGGCATGTATGTCCGCGTCGTCCTCGAGCAGGGCGTGCAGAACAACGTGCTCGCCGTGCCGCTGCAGGCGATCCAGCGCGACGGCGCCGGCCAGGGACAGCTCTACGTCCTGCAGGCCGACGGCACGCTCGAGCTGCGTCCGGTCAGGACCGGGCGCACGGTCGACAACCTTCAGGTGATCGATGACGGGCTGAAGCCCGGCGATCAGGTCGTCGTCGAAGGCTTCCAGAAGATCCGCCCCGGCGCCAAGTTCACCGGCGCGCCCTGGAAGCCGGCCGCCGCCGACCCTGCCCCCGCCACCGAGAAGCAGGGCTGAACGCGATGCCGAGTTTCTTCATCGACCGCCCGATCTTCGCCTGGGTCGTCGCGATCTTCATCATGCTCGCCGGCGTCATCACCATTCCGATGCTGCCGATCGCGCAGTATCCGAACGTCGCGCCGCCGCAGATCACGATCAGCACCAACTATCCCGGCGCCTCGCCGGAGGACATCTACCAGAGCGTCACGCGCCCGGTCGAAGAGGAGCTCAACGGCGTCCCGGGCCTGCTCTATTTCGAGTCGACCTCGGAGGCGAACGGCCGGATCAACCTGACCGTCACCTTCGCGCCCGGCACCAAGATCGGCGAAGCCCAGGTCGAAGTGCAGAACCGGATCAGCCGGGTCGAGCCGCGCCTGCCGCAGACCGTGGTGCAGCAGGGCATGCGCGTCGAGCAGGCCGGCACCGGCTTCCTGATGCTGGTGACCCTGACCTCGCCCGACGGCAAGGTCGATGCGATCGGCCTCGGCGACTATCTCAACCGCAACGTGCTCGGTGAGATCCGGCGCATTTCCGGCGTCGGCAGCGCCCAGCTCTTCGCCACCCAACGCTCGATGCGAATCTGGATGGACCCGGAGAAGATGCTCGGCCTCGGCCTGACCTCGGCCGACGTCATCGCCGCGGTGCGCGCCCAGAACGCGCAGGTCGCGGCCGGCCGCATCGGTGCCCAGCCGAACCCGATCAACCAGCAGCTCTCCGCGACCGTGCTGGTCAAGGGCCAGCTGACCTCGCCCGAGCAGTTCGGCTCGATCGTGCTGCGCGCCAATCTCGACGGCTCGTCCGTGCGCCTGCGGGACGTCGCCCGGATCGAGGTCGGCGGCGAATCCTACAACTTCTCGACGCGCCTCAACGGCCAGCCGAGCGCCGCCATCGGCGTCCAGCTCTCGCCGACGGGCAACGCACTCGCGACCTCGCAGGGCGTGCAGGCCAAGATGGAGGAGCTCGCCCGCTTCTTCCCGGCCGGGCTGAAATACGACATCCCCTACGACACCTCGCCCTTCGTCGAGGTGTCGATCCAGAAGGTGCTGAACACGCTGCTCGAGGCGATGGCCCTGGTCTTCGTGGTGATGTTCCTGTTCCTGCAGAACTTCCGCTACACGGTGATCCCGACGCTCGTCGTTCCGGTGGCGCTGCTCGGCACCTGCGCGGTGATGTTCGCGGCCGGCTTCTCGATCAACGTGCTGACCATGTTCGCGATGGTGCTGGCGATCGGCATCCTGGTCGACGACGCCATCGTCGTGGTCGAGAACGTCGAGCGGATCATGGCCGAGGAAGGGCTGTCGCCGAAGGAGGCGACCCGCAAGGCGATGACGCAGATCACCGGCGCGATCATCGGCATCACGCTGGTGCTGACTGCGGTGTTCGTGCCGATGGCGTTCTTCCCCGGCGCGGTCGGCATCATCTACCAGCAGTTCAGCCTGACCATGGTCGTCTCGATCCTGTTCTCGGGCTTCCTCGCCCTGACGCTGACGCCGGCGCTCTGCGCGACCTTCCTGAAGCCGATCGCGAAGGGCCATCACGCGGAGAAGAAGGGCTTCTTCGGCTGGTTCAACCGCAATTTCGATCGGATGTCGCACGGCTATAGCG
>JAEXUU010000834.1 GCA_023452965.1 Pseudomonadota bacterium
CGAGCTCGGCCCGCAAATGATCGCGGTCGGCTGCGATCTCCGCCAGCGACAACGGAAAGGCGGCTTCGGCCCGCCGGCGCGCCAGCCGATCAGCCCGCCGCGCCAGAGCCGGCAGCGCCGCGAGCGCAAGCAGACTGGCAGCCAGGAAGCCGAGCGCAACGAGCATGACGGCTTCGATCAAGGCTGGCAGCTCCATTCTAGACTACGCCCGAAAAGTCAGCTTGCCATGATCGAAAGCACAATTCCAGTAACGGCAGCTCGACTGCTCAGAACGGGTTCCAGGTCGCTTCCGGCGTGAACTTGAGATAGCCGAGATTGACGCCGAGCCGCCAGCCGACACCGGTGCGTATCGGCACCAGCGTGACGCCTTCGGCGGCCATCGCCGTGAAGCCGAAGCCACCGACGAAGTAGACCGAGCCGTCGATGCCGGCGAAGCGCTGATAGAGCGCGCTGACGCTCGGCAGATTGTAGACCAGCATCATCGTGTGGGCGCCCTCCCCGCCGAAATCGAAGCCGACCGAGGGCCCCTGCCAGAAGACCTTGCGGTCACCGGCATTGCGGGTGAACAGCGTGCCCTCGCCATAGCGCAGCCCGCCGACGAAGGCGCCCGACGCCTCCTGGCCGAGCACATAGCCGTTGGGCTCACCCCAGCGGCGCACCGCCTCCTCGACGGTGAGCGCGAAGCCGCGCGAGACATTGCCGAAGAACTGATGGCCGGAGGTGACCAGCTCGTTCTGCGAGAAAGAGTTCTGCTGAGCGGCGGCAGGAGCGCTGACTACGCTCGCGGCGCTGGCCGCGAGCAGGAGCGCGGCAGCCAGCAGGTTGCGGCGGATTTGGTTCATCACATCGTCTCCAGGCCGGCTCCGGGCGCCAGGCATTCTGCCTTCGATCCGGGCGGCGGCGGCGCAGAAGTGCGCCAATACGCGTCGATTCCACGCGATTACGGTAACTGCTTGGATACCCTGCATATGTATCCAAGCGGTGAACAACCGCCCGCCTGCCGCGCGCGACGACGCATTTCCGAGGATTTTCCGGCAATGAAGGCCGCAGCAAGGCAAAATCGGCGCATCTTCGCCCTGATCGGAGCCGTGCTTGCGCTGTCTGTCGGCGCTGCCCGTGGACAGGACCAGGACCGATCCCTGCCAGCCGGATTGCCCGACCTGCCCGGGATCGGCGAAACCATGATGCGCAGCACGCGCTCGCCGATCGCACTCGCCGGTTTCGATCCTGTCGCCTACCATCTCGGCGAGCCGATGCCGGGATTGCCCGAGCACGAGCTGACCCATGCCGGGGCCGTCTGGCGTTTCGCCAGCGCCGCCAATCGCGACGCCTTCCTCGACGCTCCCGCGCTCTACGAGCCGCGCTTCGCCGGCTTCGACGCCAGTGCGGTCGCCGATGGCTATGCTGCCGATGCCGATCCACGCCGCTACGCGCTCATCGGCAACCAGCTGTTTTTCTTCCGCGATGAAGAGAGCCGCCGCCGCTTCCTGGCCGATGCGGGCCTGCAAGAGAAGGCGCGGATCAACTGGCCGGCCGTGGCCCGGCAGATCGCCCGCTGAGCCTCAGGCGGAGGGGCTGCAGAGGGCCTGCGCGATGGCGCGAGCCGCGAGGTCCTCGCTGCCCGCCGCGACGAAAGGCGGATTGCGGAAGGCCCGCTCGCTGCAGCCATAGGCCGTTACCGCGCCGGTGAGGGTCCGCACCACACCGCCGGCTGCGTCCAGGATCGCTTCCCCGGCGGCGACATCCCATTCCATGGTCGTGCCGCAGCGGACATGCAGATCGGCCTCGCCGGCCGCGATCAGTCCGAACTTCACCGCCGACGACACCGGGGCGCCCTCTCCGTCGCCGATCGCCGCGGCGATTCCGGCACTGACGGGATCGCCATGGAACCGGCTGACCAGCATGCGCGGCCCGGCCGCGGGCTCGGCCCTGACCTGGATCATGACGGGAGCGCCGGCAGGCGCCGCATCCGGCCCCAATGGCTGGGCAAAAGCGCGTTCGCCGCCGTACCAGAGCCGGCCGAGACCCGGCGCCGCGATCGCGCCCGCGATCGGCCGGCCGGCGCAGATGATGGCGATGCAGACGCAATAGCTGTCGCCGCCCGCCAGGAACTCGCGCGTTCCATCGAGCGGATCGAGCAGGATGAAGACCGGCGCGACCTCGATCTCGCCGACGCTCTCCTCGCTGATCACCGGAAAATCGGGCAGCAGTTGCGCCAGTGCCGTCTTCGCCGCCTCGTCGGCAGCCATGTCGGCCGAGCAGACAGGCGAGCCGTCCGGCTTGAGCTTGACGTCGCGGGCCGAACGCTTGGCGAGCAGGACGGCCGCGCTGCGCCGCGCCGCCTCGCCGAGGAGGCCGGCAAGCCGGTCCCGGTCGTCGAGCAGCGGATCGTCGGGAGCAATCGTCATGGTTTCCGAGCCATACCCGCAGCCCATGTCGGACACGCTGCGCGAGATATAACCACCTAGTGCATTGCAGGCGAAAGGGAAAGCCGGCTCGCCTTCTGGCCGTCATCCGGGGCGGACATGCTGGCCGAAGTTATTCGCCCCCGGCTCTTATGCTTAACTTCCCGCAAACCAGACTCGCGCATTCTGCGACACCTATGCCGGCGCCGGTGGCGCTGCCCCCTTGTGACCCAGGACCAGATCATGACCGCCATCACGCTCGAGCCGCTCGATCTGGCAGCGCTTCTGTGCAGCCGCGTCTGCCATGACGTGATCAGCCCGGTCGGCGCCATCGTCAACGCGCTCGAGGTGCTCGAGGAAGACGATCCCTCGATGAAGGAGTTCGCGCTCGACCTGATCAAGAAGAGCGCCCGCAACGCCTCCGCCCGCCTGCAGTTCGCCCGTCTCGCCTTCGGCGCGGCCGGCTCCGCCGGAGCGATGATCGACCTCGGCGATGCCGGCAACGTCGCCAACGGCTTCCTCAACGACGAGAAGCTCTCGCTCGACTGGGAGGCGCCGCGCGCCCTGCTGCCGAAGAACCAGGTCAAGCTCGTCCTCAACCTGCTGGTGCTGGCGACGCAGGCGATCCCGCGCGGCGGCAAGATCACCTGCCGCACCACGGTCACCGGCGAGCAGGGCACCTTCCGGATCACCGCGACCGGCTCGCATGCCCGCATTCCCGCCCATGTCGAGGACCTCATCGCCGGCCGCTCCGAAAGCGGCGCGATCGACGCCCATGCCGTGCAGCCGGTCTATACCGGAATGGTCGCCCGCGCGGCCGGAATGGCGATCGCCTTCAGTATCGAGGGCGACACCGTCAGCATCTCCGCCGATCAGGCCTGAGCCGAAACGCTCGAAAAACCAAAGGGCAAGCGCCCGGAAACACCGTTTTTCCGGGCGTTCTCAACCGATCATAAACCCTTCGCCCGCACAATCCCGGCGGCATCAGTGGCGTGAGTGAACGGTCCTCGCATGGACGAGTTGCTGCAAGAGTTCCTTAGCGAGACCGGCGAGCATCTCGACACGGTCGATCGCGAGCTCGTCAGATTCGAGCAGGAACCGAACAACACCGATATCCTGCGCAACATCTTCCGGCTGGTTCACACCGTCAAAGGCACCTGCGGCTTCATCGGCCTGCCGCGCCTGGAGGCGCTGACCCACGCGGCGGAATCGGTGATGGGCCAGCTCCGCGACGGCGCCTCGGTCTCCTCGACCGCCGTCACCGCGATCCTGGAGACGATCGACCAGATCAAGGAGATCATGGCCGAGCTGACCGAGAAGGGGCAGGAGCCGCCGGGCAATGACGAGCCTCTGATCGGCCAGCTGCGTGCCCTGGCCGCCAAGGCCAAGCAGGAATTGGCGAGCCGCGAGGGACCCGCTGACCTCGACCCGGTCGCGGCCTACCTCGCCAGATCGGCGGCCGAGAACAGGCCTGCCAGCGACACAAAGTCGGATGATATCGACCTGGTCTTCAGGGCGGCACCGAGCCCACTCGATCAGCCGCGCGCGCCTGGCAGCGAAGAGGCGACGCGTCCCGTCGGGCCGGCCACGCTGCGCGTCAATGTCGACACGCTCGAACACCTGATGACCATGGTCTCCGAGCTGGTGCTGACCCGCAACCAGCTTCTCGAGATCGCGCGCCAGCAGGGGGATGCCGGGCTGAAGGCGCCGCTGCAGCGCCTCTCCCTGATCACCGCCGAGCTCCAGGACGGCGTGATGAAGACCCGGATGCAGCCGATCGGCAACGCCTGGTCGAAACTGCCGCGCATCGTGCGCGACCTCTCCACCGATCTCGACAAGAAGATCGAGCTGGTGATGGAGGGCGAAGACACCGAACTCGACCGCCAGATCCTCGACCTGATCAAGGATCCGCTGACCCATATGGTGCGCAACTGCGCCGACCACGCGATCGAGCCGCCGGCGGAGCGGCTGGCACTCGGCAAGCCGGAAGCCGGCACGATCCGCGTCTCGGCCTATCACGAGGGTGGCGCGGTCACCATCGCCATCGCCGATGACGGCCGCGGCATGGATGTCGCCCGCATCCGCAACAAGGCGCTGCAGAAAGGGCTGGCCAGCGAGGCCGAGCTCGAGAAGATGAGCGAGGCGCAGATCCTGCGCTTCGTCTTCCACCCTGGTTTCTCCACCGCCGAGGACATCACCGCGATCTCCGGGCGCGGGGTCGGCATGGACGTCGTCAAGGTCAATGTCGACGCGATCGGCGGGGTCGTCGACATCGCCAGCGTCGCCGGAGCCGGCACGGCGATCACCATCAAGATCCCGCTGACGCTGGCCATCGTCTCGGCGCTGATCGTCGCCTCGGGCGCGCAGCGCTTTGCCATTCCCCAGGTCGTCGTGCGCGAACTGGTACGGGTCAAGCCGGGCAGCGAGCACCGCATCGAGAGCATCAACGATTCGCCTGTGCTGCGCCTGCGCGACCGGCTGTTGCCGATCATCGCGCTCGCCGGCGTCATGGACCGCGGCACGGCCTCGCTGGAGGACGGCTTCATCGTCGTGACGCAGGTCGGCGAGCGCCAGTTCGGCATCCTCGTCGACTCGGTGTTCCACACCGAAGAAATCGTCGTCAAACCGATGTCGACGAAGCTGCGGCACATTCCGCTCTTCTCCGGCAACACGATCCTGGGCGACGGCGCCGTCGTGCTGATCATCGACCCGAACGGCGTCGCGCGCCTGGTCGGGGCTCTGACCGCCGGCCAGGACGGCCCGCTCCCCGGCACGGCCGGTGACGTCGCCACCGCTGCCGAGCGGACCACCATGTTGGTCTTCCGGGCAGGAGCGAACCGGCTCAAGGCCGTACCGCTGGCACTGGTGACCCGGCTCGAGGAGGTCGATGCCGCAATCTTCGAAAGCGGCGGCGGGCGTTCCCTGCTCAACTACCGCGGCCGGCTGATGCCGATCGTGCCCGTCGAGGGCGTCGAGATTCGGGCCAGCGGCCTGCAGCCGCTGGTGATCTTCTCGGATGGCGACTTCACCATGGCGCTCGCGGTCGATGCCATCGTCGACATCGTCGAGGAGACGCTCGACATCGAGATGGTCGCCATGGCGGAACAAGGTGTGGTCGGTTCGGCGATCATCCGCGGCCGCGCGACCGAGATTCTCGATCTCGCCCATTATCTGCCGAAGGCGAACGCCAACTGGCTGCGCAGCCGCCGCGATGCGACCCTCGCCGACGCGCCGCATGTGCTGCTGATCGAGCCTTCCGACTTCCTGCGCGAGATGCTGCTGCCGGTACTCAAGGCCTCGGGCATGCGGGTCAGCCAGAGCGCCGACATCGGGGTCGCCGCAGGCATCGCCGCCGGCCATGCCGATCTCGCAGCGGTCGTGCTCGATCTGGACCGCGATCCGGCTGCCGGCCTCGCGCTTGCCGCCCGTCTCCGCGCCGAGCCGAGGCATGCCGGTCTGCGGATCATCGGCCTGTCGACTTTGCCGACCCCGGAGTTGCATCTCGCCGCAGCCCAGGCCCGCTTCGACGAGGTCGTCACCAAATTCGACCGCCGCGCCTTGATCGCGGAACTGGCCGAGTGCCGGGCACAGAGGCAAGCGGCATGAGCACGATAGTCTCCAGGGACGAGGCCGACGAATCCGGCTTCGAGGACTCGCTCGACTACGTCACCGTCTTCATCGACGAGCAGTTGCTCGGCCTGCCGATCGGCCGCGTCCAGGACGTCTTCATCGCCACGCGCATCACGCCGGTGCCGCTGGCGCCGCGCGAGATCGTCGGCCTGCTCAATCTGCGCGGCCGCATCGTCACCGCCATAAGCATGCGCGAGCGCATGGGCCAGCCTTCCGCCCCCCCTTCGCCCGGCGACGGCGAGCGCGAGCTCGTCGCCGTAGGCATCGACCAAGGCGGCGAGGCCTTCGCACTCATCGTCGACAAGGGCGGCGAGGTGATGCGCCTCGAACGTTCGACCTTCGAGCCCGTCCCGATTCACCTCGACCGGAGCTGGGCCGGTGTCGCCAAGGGCGTGCACCGACTCCAAGATCGCCTGTTGGTCGTTCTCGACGTCGATGCCATCCTCAGAATCGAATTGCCGGTCGCCGCCTGAGCAGCCGCCTCTCTGGAGAACCGAAATGAAGTACTGCCTCGTGGTCGATGACTCCGCCGTCATCCGCAAGGTCGCCCGCCGGATCCTCGAGGGACTGCAGTTCCGTATCGCCGAGGCAGAGGACGGTGCGCGCGCGATCGACGCCTGCCGCGGCGAGATGCCCGACGCGGTGCTGCTCGACTGGAACATGCCGATCATGGACGGCTACGACTTCCTGAGGAATCTCCGGCAGATGCCCGGCGGCAAGCGTCCCAAGGTCGTGTTCTGCACCACCGAGAACGACATCGCCCATATCGCCCGCGCCATGCATGCCGGCGCCGACGAGTACATCATGAAGCCGTTCGACAAGGAGATCGTCGCGTCGAAGTTCCATCAGGTGGGGCTGCTCTGACGTGATGGCTGCGCGGCGCCCTCTCGGACACCGCGAGCCTCCTTCGAACAAGCGCCCTCGATGCTGACCGCGAGCCCTATGCCCCAGCCTAGCACACGGCTCAGTACCGTGATGATCGTCGACGACTCCGTCGTCGTGCGCGGGCTGTTTGCGCGCTGGCTCGGCGAAAGCGGCAAGTTCAACGTCGTCGCCGTCGCCGGCGATGGCGAGATGGCGATCGAGCATGCTGCCCGCTATCACCCGGACATCGTCGTGCTCGACATCGACATGCCTGGCCTCGACGGCGTCGCCGCCCTGCCCCGCCTCGTCAAGGAGAGCCCCGGCAGCGCCGTGTTGATGACGACGACGCTGACCGAGCGCAATGCCCGCCTCGCCTTGCAATGCATGACGATGGGTGCCGTCGATGTCCTGCCGAAACCGGAAAGCCGCAGCGGCCTGACCCTGTCGCTCGATTTTCGAAGCGAGTTCCTAGGCAAGCTTGCCAGCATCGAGCAGTCCCGCGGGCGGTCCGTTCCGGCCGACGCCGAGCCGCCCATGCCGCTTGCCCTACCCCCGGTCGGTGTGGTCGATCTCAAGCCGCTGGTCTCGGTCGTGCCCCGCTATCTGGTGATCGGCGCCTCTACCGGCGGTCCGCGTGCCGTCGCCCGCGTCTTGTCCGATCTCGGCGACGCCGTGCACCATCTGACGACGCTGGTCGTGCAGCACATGCCGCCGCTGTTCACCGCCTCCTTCGCCGATCAGATCGCAACCCAGATCGGGATTCCCGCACGCGAACCCTATGACGGCGAGCGGCTGGCGCGCGGCACCGTCTATATCGCTCCCGGCGGGCGCCATCTCGGCATCGAGCGCAAGCTCGGCCATATCGTCGCCAATGTCAGCGACGGGCCGCCGGTGCGCTTCTGTCGCCCAGCGGTGGACGTGCTGTTCAACGAGGCTGCCCGTCATCTCGGGCCCGCAGCCCTCGGCCTGGTGATGACCGGCATGGGCAGCGACGGCACGGAGGGCGCAGCCGCGCTGCGGCGCGCCGGCGCAGCCGTCATCGCCCAGGACGAGGCGTCGAGCACCATCTGGGGCATGCCGGGCTCCGTCGTCCGGGCTCGCCATGCCAGCGCCGTCATCCCGCTCGCCAACATCGGCCCGGCCATTCGCGCCCTCGTCGGCGGAGGCCACGGCGCATGACGGAACAGGATTTCGATTTCCTGCGCGTCCTGCTCCAGGTCCGCTCCGGCCTGCATCTCAGCGCCGAGAAGGGCTACCTCGTCGAGAGCCGCCTCGGCATGCTCTGCCGGCGCCGCGGCATCGAGAGCATCAGCGCGCTTGTCGCGACCTTGCGCCGAGAGCCCGGCCGCGAGCTGGAGAACGCCGTCGTCGAAGCTATGACGACCAACGAGACCCTGTTCTTCCGTGACCGGACGCCTTTCGACCTGTTCCGGGACGTCATCCTGCCCGAAAAGCTCGCCGCCAATGCCCAGAGCCGGCAGCTGCGCATATGGTGCGCCGCCGTATCGAGCGGACAGGAGGCCTACTCGCTGGCGATGATCCTCGACGAGGCGGCGCCGCGCCTCGCCGGCTGGAAGATCGAGATCCTCGGCACCGACATTTCGACCGAGGTGCTCGAGAAGGCCCGCCAGGGCCTCTACAGCCAGTTCGAGGTCCAGCGCGGCCTGCCGATCCAGCTCCTGCTCAAATATTTCCGTCAGGAGGGCGACAAATGGCGCGTCGATGACCGTATCCGCGCCATGGTCGAGCTCAAGCAGCACAACCTGCTGGAATCGAGCACCCATTTCGGCCAGTTCGACGTCATCTTCTGCCGCAATGTCCTGATCTATTTCGACGTGCCGACCAAGGCGCGCGTCATGGCGGCGCTTTCCCAGCGCCTTGCCCCGAACGGCGCCTTCATTCTCGGCGCAGCCGAGACGGTCATCGGCATCACCACGACGCTGGTGCCCGACCCTCTCCATCGCGGCCTTTACCGCGACGCCGCGAGCCGGGCGACGCAGCGCCCCGAGCCCGCGGGCCCGGCGGGTTCTCCGGCGCGCAGCTTCGTCCCGCTGAGCTGACGCGGCCCGCGCTGCGCGGACCTTCCATCTCGATCCCACGAGCCTC
>JAEXUU010000865.1 GCA_023452965.1 Pseudomonadota bacterium
CTCGTCGTGCAGACCGTCGAGACCACCGGCGTCGTGCTGGCGCTGGTGATGACGGCGGCGGCGCTCGGCTGGTGCCTGTCGATCTCGCGTATCCCGCAGACGGTCGGGCCGATGCTGGTCGATCTCGCCGGCAATCCGCTGGTCTTCCTCCTGATCGTCAACCTGCTGCTGCTCTTCGTCGGCTGCTTCATGGAAGCCCTGGCGGCGATGCTGATCCTGATCCCGATCCTGACGCCGGCGGCGGCCCAGTTCGGCATCGACCCGATCCAGTTCGGCCTGATCTTCGTGCTCAACCTGATGATCGGCACGATCACGCCGCCGGTCGGCGTCGTGCTCTTCGTGACCTCGAAGATCGCCAAGATCTCGTTCGAGGCGATGTCGCGGGCGATCGTGCTCTGGCTGATCCCGCTGCTCGCCGTGCTCGCCGCGATCACGCTCTGGCCGCCGCTGACGACCTGGCTGCCGAATCTCGTTCTCGGCAAGTGAACGCACCGCAGCGCCCGGCGGCATGCCGGGCGCCTGTGCTCTTGCGGTGCCCCGAAAGATCGATTCTTCTCGGGGCTGTCGCAGCGCCACGCAGAGGGCGCGACGAGAGAGCGGGAGGAGACGGGTTTGCAGTTGCAGGAAGCCGCCTATCTGGCCGGGTTGCACGCGCTCTGGGACAAGGCCTGGCCGCCCGAGCTGCCGCGAAAGCCGCATTATCCGCTGGGCGAGATCGCGATCAGCGAGCATCTCAGGGAATGGGCGCGGCGTCAGCCGGAAAAGCCCGCCTGCATCTTTTACGGTACCGAGATCAGCTATGCCGAGCTCGACCGGCTGAGCGACCGTTTCGCAGCGCTGCTTACCGAGCATGGCGTGCGCCGCGGCGACCGGATCGCCGTCTTCCTGCCGAACTGCCCGCAATTCATGATCGCCTTCTTCGGCATCCTGAAGCTCGGATGCGTGCACGTGCCGGTGAACCCGCTCTTCCGCGAGGCCGAGCTCGCCTATGAGCTCAACGACACCGCGGCCGAAGTCGTCATCTGCCTGGACGCGCTGCTGCCGGTGCTGCGCAAGGTCCGCGGCGAAACCTCGGTGAAGACGGTGTTCGTCACCGGCTTTGCCGATTTCATGCCGGCCGAGCCGAGCTTTCCGGCTCCCGCCGCGGTATTGCAGCCGCGTCTGCCGGCCGGGGAGGGCGAGAGCGAGCTGATGCCGGCGCTGGCGGCGGCTCGCGGCCCGGTGCCGGAGATCGTCCCCGATCTCGAGGCGGTCGCGGCGCTGAACTATACCGGCGGCACCACCGGCATGCCGAAGGGCTGCGTCCATACGCAGGGCGACATGCTCTACACGGCGGCGACAGCGCTCGCGACCAGCTTCGCGCTGACGCCGGAGGATGTCGTCGTGAACTTCGTGCCGATCTTCTGGATCGCCGGCGAGGATACTGGGCTGCTCTTCCCGATCGTCGCGGGAGCGACCGTCGTGCTGATGGCGCGCTGGGATCCGGTCGGCTTCATGGCGGCGGTCGAGCGCTACCGGGCGAGCTTTTCCTATCTGCTCGTCGACAACACGGTCGAGGTGCTCGAGCACGAGCGCGTGCGCGATTTCGACCTGACATCGCTGAAGCGGGTGCGGGTCTCCTCCTTCGTCAAGAAGCTCAACCCGGAGTTCCGCCGCCGCTGGCGCGAGCTCACCGGCGGCACCATGGTCGAGGCCGCCTGGGGCATGACCGAGACGCACACCATGGATTCGTTCAGCGTCGGCATGCAGCAGGACGACTTCGACCTTCTCTCGCAGCCGGTCTTCGTCGGGCTGCCCCAGGCCGGGACCGAGTTCAAGATCTGCGATTTCGAGACCGGCGCGCTGAAGCCGCTCGGCGAGGAGGGCGAAATCTGCATGCGCTCGCCCTCGCTGATGAAGGGCTACTGGAACAGACCGGAGGCGACCGCCGAGGCGATCCGCGGCGGCTTCCTGCACACCGGCGATATCGGCGTGATCGACACCGAGGGCTATCTGCACTTCCTCGGCCGACGCAAGGAGATGCTCAAGGTCAAGGGCATGAGCGTCTTCCCGGCCGAGATCGAGGCGCTGCTCGGCCAGCATCCGGCGATCGCCGGCTCCGGCGTGATCGGCCGCGAGGATGCCGAGCGCGGCCAGGTGCCGGTCGCCTATATCTGCCTCAACCCGGCGGCTGCCGAACAGCCGGACGAGGCTGCGCTGACCGCCTGGTGCAAGGCGCGGATGGCCGCCTACAAGGTGCCGGAGATCCGCATCGTGCCCGCTCTGCCGATGACCGCGACCGGCAAGGTCAAGAAGGAGGAGCTGCGCACGCTGTGAATGCGTGGCAGCCCTTCGCCGACGGCCGATGACCACGGCCGGCGGTCATGCCACCTTGGCGGCAAGATCGTCCGGAGAGACCGAGCATGACTGCCGCACCGCGCCGCGCCGAAGCCTATCGCACGCAGAACTGGAAGCTGGAAAAGCCGGCGGCGCGCGGGCGCGGCGGCATCGTCGTCTCGCAGAATCATGAGGCCGCTGCCGCCGGTGCCGCGATCCTCGAAGCCGGCGGCAACGCCGCCGATGCCGCGGGCGCGACGGCCTTTGCGCGGGCCGCGGTCGAGCCCTGGAACAGCGGGCTCGGCGGCATCGGTTTCGGCGTCGTGCTGAAGGCGGGCGAGAGCAAGGCTGAGGTCGTCGATTTCGGGCCGGTGGCCCCGCGCCGGGCCGATCCGGCGGATTATCCGCTGACCGGCGAGATGAAGCTCGATTTCTTCGCCTGGCCGGGCGTGGTCGGCGACCGCAACATCCACGGGCCGCTCTCCTTCTGCATCCCATCCTCGGTTGCCGGCTACAAGATGCTGAAGGAGCGCTTCGGCACGACGATGCCGGTCTCCGAACTGCTCCAGCCGGCGATCGCGCTCGCAAGGCGCGGTCTCGCGCTGGACTGGTACACGACGTTGAAGATCGCCTCATCAGCCTCGGTGCTGCGGTTCTATGAGGAGAGCGCCCGGATCTACCTGCCGGATGGTCTGCCGCCGGTCCCGCCCTATCAGGGCGTGCCGGGCTTCAGGCCGCTCGGCAATCTCGCGGCGACGCTGGAGCAGCTGGCCAAGGCCGGTCTCGACGATTTCTATCGTGGCGAGCTGGCGGGACGGCTTGCCGCCGATATCGCGGCAGCCGGCGGCGTCGTCGATGCGCAGGACCTCGCCGATTGCGTCGCCAGCGTGCGGGAGGCGCCGGTGATCGACTGGCGCGGGACGTATCGCATCCACACCGCCGGCGGGCTGACGGCGGCGCCGACCCTGCAGGCGGTGATCGAGGGGATGGCGAAGAGCAGGCCCGCAGCGGGCGGGCCCGATGCCGCCTGGTTCGCGAGGCTGTCGCAGGTGATGCGCGAGGCCTATTCGAGCCGGCTCGAAGGCCTCGGCGCGGCGCAAGCTGCGAAGGAGCCTGGCGAGACCTGCACCACCCATCTCACCGTGGTCGATCGCGAGGGCAATCTCGTCGCCCTGACCACGACGCTGCTGTCTTCCATGGGCAGCCGCTATGTCCTGCCCGAGACCGGCGTGCTGATGAACAACGGCATGATGTGGTTCGATCCGCGCCCGGGCAGCGCCAACGCGATCGCGCCGGGAGCTCGCCCCTTGTGCAATATGTGCCCGGTCGTGGTGACACCGGCCGATGGCGGCTGGCCGCGCCATGCCGCCGGCGCCTCGGGGGGACGCCGGATCCTCGCCAGCGTCTACCAGACGCTTGCCTTCACGCTGGATTGCGGGATGGGCCTCGAGGAGGCCGCGCACCAGCCGCGCATCGACGTCTCCGGTCCGGACGGGGCCAGCGCCGATGCCCGCCTGCCGGAGGAGACGCTGGACGCGCTTGCGGCGGCGGGGCCGCTGACCGTGGTCGAGCACGGCGTGCTGCCGCTGAACTTCGCCTGCCCGAACATCATCCGGGCGGAGCAGGGCGCAGCGGAAGGGATCAGCGATGCTGCCTCGCCCTGGTCGGCGGCGGTGGCGGCGGGAACGGCGTAGGCGCACGAGCCACCGCGGTAGCACCCCTCTCCTGGAAGGAGAGGGGTAGGGGTGAGGTGTTCGGGAGAGAAATTGTTGGCCTGAACGCGGCTGGGCGGTGAGCGCTCGCGGAGCTGGTCCGACGGCCTACACCTCTCCCTGCCCTCTCCTTACAGGAGAGGGTTCCCCGCGCCTTACCGGCACGAGATTCTCGGGTCAGCGCTGTGCGCCGCCCGAGAATGACGGTGGGGCGTCAAACCCGCTTCAGCCCCCAGGGATAGGGCGCCGAGCCCGGCAGCATGCCGGTCAGGTCCTTGCGGTAGGCCGTCTTGATGACGAACTGGCCGAGCGGGATGGTGGCGCATTCCTCGAGTGCGAGCCGGCCCAGCGTGACGGCCGCCTTCTTCTGCGCCGCCTCGTCCGGCGCATAGAGCCATTCCTCGGCCAATTCCTCGGCCTTGGCATTGGTCCACCAGCCGAACCAGCCCTTCTCGCCCGGGCCGCGGACGAGATTGGAGAGCGCCGGGTTGCCCCAGCCGACCGCCGCGCCGGTGGTGTGGAAGATGCTCCAGCCGCCCTTCTCGACCGGCTCGCGGCTGTTGCGGCGCTGGATCACCGTGCCCCAGTCGCTCGCCGCCATCTCGACATTCATGCCCATCGACTTGAGCAGCTCGTAGGTGACGTCGCCGAGCGGGCCGATATCGGGGAAGTCGGTCGGGTTGATGATGACGACCTTCTCGCCCTTGTAGCCGGACTCCTTCAGCGCCGCCTTGGCCTTGTCGAGGCTCTGCGGCATCAGGTCCTCGAGCTCGCCGGTGTAGTAGGGCGTGCCGCGCCACCACAGGTTCCGGCAGATTTGCCAGGCGGTGGTGTCGTCGCCTTGCGAGGCCCGCATATAGTCTTCCTGGTTGACGCCCATGCGGACGGCGGCGCGGACCTTGGGATTGTTGAAGGGCGGCTGCAGATGGTTCAGCCGCATGATCGAGCCGCGGCCGTTCTTGTCGATGACCTCGCGGGTGACGTCCGGGCTCCGCGCGAGCAGCGGCTGGAGGTCGGCGAGCGGGCGCTCCCACCAGTCGATCTCGCCCTTGTAGCCGGACTCCTTCAGCGCCGCCTTGGCCTTGTCGAGGCTCTGCGGCATCAGGTCCTCGAGCTCG
>JAEXUU010000035.1 GCA_023452965.1 Pseudomonadota bacterium
ACCACGACCAGCGCCACGGTCTTGTTCGGAATGTGCTGCTGGGCGATCGGCAGGAGCTGCGGATGGAATATCCACGCGACGACCGCCGCGGCCGCCCATGAGGCGATCGCGAGCACCTCGCGGGTAAGCCCGCGCACCGCCGCGAGCAAAGCGGAAACGAGAACCACGCCGATGACGACGAGATCGAGAAGGGTCACAGGCATGTCGGGGCCGCTTCGCTGAAAAACCGGGGCCAGCCCCCGAGAGATGGGGAGGCCATGCGGGTTTTGCTATACAAGTTCGCGTGTCGCACGTCACCCATGCAGTCGGCTCATTTTGCACTGCGAGAGCCGGGGCCGAGCAGGGCGTATCCAGAGTGAGCGGTGAACCGGTCTCGCCATGGTCGGACAGGGGTGCCTTACCGGTCGGCTTGCTGGGCGCGCTGGCCGGAACGCGCGCGCGGCGCCATTGCGGCGATCTCTGCAACGAGTTCGCCGACATGGCCGAGCCGCTTCAGCCCGAGGCCGCCGCCATCGCCCGATTCGGCACCGCCTGCGGGCATGACCGCGCTGCCGAAGCCGAGCTTGGCAGCTTCGCGCAGCCGGGCCGCCGAGACCGAGACCGGGCGGATGGCGCCTGAAAGCGCGATCTCGCCGAAATAGACCGATCCCGCCGGCAGGATCGCGCCGGTCAGGGAGGATACCAGCGCCGCCGCGACCGCGAGGTCTGCAGCCGGCTCGGCGACGCGCAGGCCGCCGGCGACGTTGAGATAGATATCGTGCTGGCCGAGCTTCAGCCCGCCATGCGTCTCCAGCACGGCGAGCACCATGGCGAGGCGGCTGTTTTCCCAGCCGACCACGGCGCGCCGCGGCGTACCGAGCGCGGTCGGCGCGACCAGCGCCTGGATCTCGACCAGTACCGGCCTCGTGCCCTCGACGCTGGCGAGGACTGCGGCGCCGGGCGCGCCCTGATCGCGGCCGGTCAGGAACAGGGCCGAGGGGTTGCCGACCTCGGACAGGCCCTGTCCGGTCATCTCGAAGACGCCGATCTCGTCGGTCGCCCCGAAACGGTTCTTCTGGCCGCGCAGGATGCGGAACGCATGCGCGCCTTCGCCCTCGAAGGAGAGCACGGCGTCGACCATGTGCTCGACGACGCGCGGGCCGGCGATCTGCCCGTCCTTGGTGACATGGCCGACCAGGATCAGGCAGGCACCCGAGGTCTTGGCATAGCGGATCAGCGCCTGGGCCGAGCCGCGGACCTGCGTCACCGTGCCGGGCGCGCTCTCGACCTCGCCCGACCACATGGTCTGGATCGAATCGATCACCACCAGGGCAGGGCGCTCGCCCTGGCCGAGGGTCGCGATGATGTCCTCGACATTGGTCTCGGCTGCGAGGTCGACCGGCGCCTCGGCGAGGCCCATGCGCTGCGCCCGCAGGCGGACCTGGCTGGTCGATTCCTCGCCCGAGACATAGACGACGCGGCGCCCGGTCAGCGCCATCGCGGCGCAGGCCTGCATCAGCAGCGTCGACTTGCCGATGCCGGGATCGCCGCCGATCAGCAGGACCGAGCCCGGAACGAAGCCGCCGCCGGTGACGCGGTCGAGCTCGCCGATGCCGGAGACGATGCGCGGCGCGTCCTGCGTCTCGCCCTTCAGGCTCTCGAGCGCGAAGATGCGGCCGCGCGCCCGCCCGCCGGCTGGCGCCCTGCCGCCGCCGGGGACCGGGGCAGCCTGCGCCTCCTCGGACAGTGACGACCAGGTACCGCAGGCATCGCACTTGCCCTGCCAGCGGTGATAGACCGCGCCGCAGGCTTGGCACGCATAGGTCGGACCGCGCTTCGCCATTACGGCCTAGAGTCCGGTATAGCGCCGGGCGTGGCGCCAGCCGAGGCTGGTGAGCACCTCGTAGCCGATGGTCTTGGCGCCGGCGCCGACCGTTTCGAGATCGAGTTCGCCGCCGATCAGGGTGACGGGCGCTCCGCGCACGGCCGCACCGGCCGGGGCATGGGTGACGTCGACGATGATCAGGTCCATCGAGACCGTGCCGACGAAGGGGCAGCGCAGCCCGCCGACCAGCGCCGAGCCGCCCGGCGTGATATCGGTCCAGCTCGCATTGCGCGGATAGCCGTCGGCATAGCCGAGGCTGATCGTCGCCAGCTTGCGGCGCCCCGGCGCCGTCCAGCGGCCGTTATAGCCGACCTGCGTGCCGCCAGCGATCTCGCGGACCTGGATGATGCGCGCCTCGAGGCCGATGACCGGCTGCATCGGATTGGGTTGGCCCGGGGTCGGATTGCCGCCATAGAGCGCATAGCCCGGGCGGGTGAGCTGGTAGGACGGGCAATCCGGCAGGAAATGCGCCGACGAGTTCTTCAGCGAGGCCGGCACGCCCGGAAAGGCTGCCGCGATCTCGGCGAAGGCCGCGATCTGGCGGGCATTGGCCGGATTGGCCAGATCCTCCGAAGCGGCGAAATGGCTCATCCCCAGCCCGATTCCGGCGGCGGCAATGACGCCGGAGCGCTCGCGGGCGAGGTCCAGCCCTTCGCCGGCCCAGAGCCCGAGCCGGTTCATCGCCGTGTCGACGTGCCGCGCTGCCGGCCGGACCTTGGCACCGCTCTGGCGGAAGCCGGCCCATTCGAGCAGCTCTTCATGCGAGCCGAGCACCGGCGAAAGGTCATGCTCGGCGAACAGCCCGGAACTGTCGGGGGGCAGGCCGTTGAGCACATAGATCGTCGCGTCGGGAGCGGTCGCGCGGGCACGGATGCCTTCGGAGAGATGCGCGACGAAGAAAGTGCGGCAACCGGCGGCGGCGAGTGCCGTCACGGCCGGCTCGATACCGATGCCGTAGGCATCGGCCTTGACCACGGCGGCGGCTTCGGTGCCGGCCCGCGCGCCGAGTGCGCGCCAATTGGCGACGAGAGCGCCGAGGTCGATCGTCAGCAACGGGCCGTGGTCGGCATTGGTCGGCGTATCGAAGGGGTTCATTCAAGACGCTCCGGAAGTCCACTCTGGTCGGCCCTGTCGGAGAAGCGCGTCACGTCGGCGTCGAACTGAAGGGCGATGGTGCCGGTCGGGCCGTGGCGCTGCTTGCCGATGATGAGCTCGGCGAGGCCGTGGGCCGCCTCCATCTCGATCTGCCACTTGTTGTGCTCTTCGGTGCCGGGGCGCGGCTCCTTGCCCTTCAGATAGTACTCGTCGCGATAGACGAACATGACCACGTCGGCGTCCTGCTCGATCGAGCCGGATTCACGCAGGTCGGAAAGCTGCGGGCGCTTGTCGTCGCGGGATTCGACCTGGCGGGAGAGCTGGGACAGCGCGATGATCGGGACGTTGAGTTCCTTGGCCAACGCCTTCAGGCTGGTCGTGATCTCGGTCAGCTCCTGCACGCGGTTCTGGCTGTTCTTGGAGGAGCCGGCGAGCAGCTGAAGGTAGTCGTTGAACAGGACGTCGAGCCCCTTCTGGCGCTTCAGGCGCCGGGCGCGCGCCATCAGCTGGGCGATCGAGATACCACCGGTCTGGTCGATGTAGAGCGGCAGCTTCTCGATCTGCGCGGCGACGTCGCTGAGCCGGGCGAACTCGCCCTCGGTGAGGCGGCCTTGCCTGATCTTGTAGGAGGAAATGCTCGCCTGCTCGGCGACGATACGGGTCGCGAGCTGGTCGGATGACATTTCGAGCGAGAAGAAGCCGACGATGCCGCCATCGACGGATTTGAGCTCGCCGTTCTCCTGCCGCTCGGCCCGCCAGGCCTTGGCGATGTTGAAGGCGATGTTGGTGGCGAGCGAGGTCTTGCCCATGGCGGGGCGGCCGGCGAGCACGATCAGGTCGGAGCGCTGCAGGCCGCCCATGCGGGCATCGAGGTCGCGCAGGCCGGAAGAAATGCCGGAAAGGCCACCCGCGCGCTGGAAGGCGCTGGCCGCCATGTCGATGGCGAGGCGCATCGCCTGGTCGAATTTCTGGAAGCCGCCTTCGTAGCGGCCCTTTTCGGCGAGTTCGTAGAGCTTGCGCTCGGCGTCCTCGATCTGCTCGCGCGGCGCCATCTCGACCGGCGCGTCATAGGCGACGTTGACGAGTTCCTCGCCGACGCCGATCAGCTGGCGGCGGATCGCCAGATCGTAGATCGTGCGCCCGTAGTCCTGGGAGTTGATGACGGTCGTCGCTTCGGCCGCGAGCCGCGCCAGATATTGCGAGGCGGTGATTCCGCCGAGGTCGAGCTCGCCGACATAGGTCTTCAGCGTGATCGGCGTCGCGATCTTGCCGGCGCGGATCAGCCCCGACATCAGCTCGAAGATGCGCCGGTGCAGCTCCTCGAAGAAGTGCTCCGGCTGCAGGAAGTCCGAGACCCGGTAGAAGGCTTCGTTGTTGACCAGGATCGCGCCCAGCAGCGCCTGCTCGGCCTCGATGTTATGAGGCTGGACGCGGAAGTTCGCCTCGCTGTTGTCGAGGCGGGCGATGAGGGCGGTAGCGCTGGACATGGCCTTGGATAGGTCAGAGTCGCGGAGTCATGAACCTGAACAAAGTGGGAACAGAGGGAATAGCCGGAACTCTGCCCGCTGTCCACAGCGCCAACGAAAAGGGCGCCGTGTTGCCACAGCGCCCATTGACTCCAATCTGGATCGCCACGCGTCCGTCCGGGCGCGATCGCGGCGATCCATTTCATTGTTATCGCATCGGAGCTTCCGAAAAGTGGGATCCACTCTTCGGTCCGATGCTATCGCCGGAAAACCGATCAGCGATCGTCGTCCTCGCCGGCTTCGGCCAGCGCGGCACCGACCTCGAGGCCGAGATCGTCGAGATCGAAGGTCTCGCGAGCGGTGACGTCCTCGCCGCGCACCTGGCGCTCGGCCTCTTCGGCCGAACGGGCGATGTTGACGGTGACGGTGACCGAGACTTCCGGATGCAGCACGACCGGGACGGAGTGCAGGCCGAGCGTCTTGATCGGCGCGTTCAGGGTGATCTGACCGCGGTCGACCGAGAAGCCGTCATTGCTCAGCGCCTCGGCGATGTCGCGGGTCGAGACCGAGCCGTACAGCACGCCCGATTCGCCGGACTGGCGCAGCATCACCACCGAGTGGCCGTCGAGCGTCTCGGCGACCGAGTCGGCCTCGCGCTTCAGCTCGAGATTGCGGGCCTCGAGCTGGGCGCGCTGGTTCTCGAAGCGCTTCTTGTTCTCTTCGGTCGCGCGCAGGGCCTTGCCGCGGGCGAGCAGGTAGTTGCGGCCGTAGCCGTCGCGCACGCGCACGGTCTCGCCCATCTGGCCGAGCTTGGCGACGCGTTCGAGCAGGATCACTTCCATGGTCTTTCTCCTTGATGTTCGTCGATAGGATTGATGTCAGGCGGTAGGCGGCGTCGACGATCTGCGCCGGCGCAAGTCGATCAGCGCGTCGGCAATGCCGAGCAGCGCGAGGAAGGGGAACACCGTGATCAGCATGATCAGCAGCGCCAGATAGACCGCGAACAGGGTCGGCATCCGCCAGGCCTTGCCGCGGCTGAGGTCGTGAACTGCGGCAAGGCCGGCGAGCCCGAAGGCTGCGATCAGTGCGCCGGTCATGGCGGCGCCGGCCAGGCCGACGAAGCCACCCATCAGGCTCAGCAGGAAGCCCGCGCCGAGCGCAGCGACGGCCTTGGCAGGAAGGCGGGTCGCCGGAATGAAGGGCCAGGGGCGGGGCAGGCGGCCCGAAAGCTGGACGGCCTTGGCCGCCAGCCAGAGATTGGCGACGATCATCGGCACGAAGGAGGCGCCGGCGGCGGCCGGAACCAGCGCGGCGAGGCGGGCTGCGAGATCGGCGACATCGATACCGCTAGGCAGGCGCACCGACGGGCCGACGCCCTCGCCGCCGCTGAGCACCAGCTGCAGTCCGCGCGTCATCACGCTGCGATAGGTCTCGTAGTCGGAAGAGATCGCAAGCGCGCCGCCGATCGTCACCAGGGTGGCAACCGCGGCGATCCAGACCAGCAGACGTCCGAGCGGGTACCATTCGCTGGTGCCGTCGCCATTGTCGCGCGCCAGCAGGGCGAGATAGGCGATCCACCAGGCCGGCAGCGCGGCGCCGATGGCGAAGGCGAGCCCGAGCGGGACTTTCAGCACCAGCGCGACGGCGGCCGTCCCGCAGGCCGCGGCGACCAGCCCGGCACGATGGTTCCAGCCGAGCGCTGCGATGAAGACCGGGAGCGGGGCGACATAGGACAACAGCAGCGCCAGCGGCGATCCGGTGATCACCACTGTGAAAAGGAGGGCTGAAACCAGCCCGGCGCCGATGCCGACGATGGGTAGCATGTCCGTCCTGCTGTCCCGCTGCTCTCGCGTGCTTTCCGTCAGACCGGAACTGGCTCGCGGCAGGGTGAGAGGGCTCTTCGCCTCAACATACCCGGAGGGGTTTCACCGCCGGGCGACTAATGGTCTATCGGTCTAGGAAACCGGTGGCGCCGAAGCGCCACCGGGAAACATTCAGCCGCTCAGCGGATGACGTAGGGCAGCAGGCCGAGGAAGCGGGCGCGCTAGATCGCCTGGGCGAGCTCACGCTGCTTCTTGGCCGAGACGGCCGTGATGCGAGACGGCACGATCTTGCCGCGCTCGGAGATATAGCGCGAGAGCAGACGCACGTCCTTGTAGTCGATCTTCGGAGCGCCTTCGCCCGAGAACGGGCAGGACTTGCGGCGGCGGAAGAAGGGGCGACGGGCGCCAGCAGATGCGGTCGACATGGATCAGGCCTCCCCGGCGGGGGTTTCGGTGGCTTCGTCTTCGCGGCGCGGACGCTCGCGGCGCGGGCCACGGTCGAAGCGATCGCCGCCGCCAGGGCCGCGATCGAAACGGTCGCCGCGCTCGTCGCGGTCGCGCTTCTGGAGCATGACCGACTGGCCGTCCTCGAGAGCCTCGACGCGGATGGTCATGAAGCGCAGCACGTCTTCATTGATGCGCATCTGGCGCTCCATCTCGGCCACGGCGGCCGCCGGGGCGTCGATGTTCAGCAGCGAATAATGCGCCTTGCGGTTCTTCTTGATGCGGTAGCCCAGGGACTTGACGCCCCAGTACTCGACCTTGGCGACGGAGCCGCCATTGGCCTCGAGGATGCCCTTGAACTGCTCGACAAGGGTCTCGACCTGCTGCGCGCTGACATCTTGTCGCGCGAGCATCACATGCTCGTACAATGCCATGAGTGGCCTTCCTTCTTTCACCTGCTTCGTCCGGCGCGGAGCCCTCCGAGCCCTGGATAAGGCCCGACAGGATTTCATCGAAGGCGGAGACACGGGATGATGGCTGCCCAGGAGAGAAGCCGAGCGGAGCAGCTCCAGAAGGGAAAGCTCCGCCATCCGTTCAGCCTCCGGCCGAACAAGCAGAGGGCTCGTTACAGGGAGATGGCCTTCCGCGCAAGCCGAAAACATCGGAAAATGTCCGCGCAAGTCGAGTTTGGGGCTGTCGAAGCCTTGACTTGCCGGGCCGCACGGTGCGACTGCGCCCCGCAACGTTAACCAGGCGCGATCTTCAGGACCAGCAGGACATGGCGACGGCTTTCATCTTTCCAGGGCAAGGTTCGCAGGCGGTCGGCATGGGCAAGGGCCTGGCCGAGGCCTTTCCGGCGGCCCGCGCCGTCTTCGACGAGGTCGATGCGGCTCTGTCGCAGAAGCTCTCGACTCTGATGTGGGAGGGGCCGGGCGAGGAGCTCA
>JAEXUU010000090.1 GCA_023452965.1 Pseudomonadota bacterium
CGCCTTGCCGTGATCTTTCACGCGCATGACTGATCCATCCAAACAGGTATGGGGATCGATCGTCTCGGGCCAGCGCGCTGCCAGAGCCAGCTCATAGCGATAGTGGTAGTCGGCGATGTCCGATTCCTTGCGCCCGATGCCGTCGAACTGAACCAGAAATGGCTCGGCTGTTGCGATGCGCCCGGAGATATCCATGTAAGCGCGCTCGGAATCGTCGTCCTTGGTCGGCCATGACAGCAGGCCTGTGACCGAGCCGTCTGATGCCGCGAACAACGTGAGCTCAGCCTCGGCAAACTGGATTTTGTTGAAGTCATCAACAACCTCTTCCCGGTTGATGAAGCTTCGATAGGTATACGTGCCTGTCAGTTCATGCGGTTTCATGATCCCCCCTTTTGCTACGCAGCGAAAGTTGTTGCCGTACTTCGAATTCCCTCTTGTCTTCCCGAACGTCCATTCGTTGATACGCGCAAGGGGGTCCGGGACGATCTCACGCCATGGTCGGCTCGCATGATTTTTATAATCTAGGGTTTAGTTATAGCCAAGATAGCATACCCAAGATCAAGAACGAGATTGCTACGAAGAAGGCCGCTAGCTCGTCCTCTTGGGCCACCGGTACGGACGAAAGAATGCAGGTAGGATATTAGTCCTGAGGGCACGAGTGGGCTCATTTTTCAATCCAGGTATGGTTCGCGATACGCGAGCCGGATGGATGGTTCCAAGCAAGATTACGAGTAAGTCGGAAAAATGAGTTTGAGGCGATGAAACGCGGCGTCGGTGGGTGGCGCAACATCTGCCTTGAATCTACATTGCGCGCCGAACACTTACAAAGAACATGGCGCAGTCGAAGAAGATGGAAAATGATATCAAGCGAAGATCACGAGCTCCGCGTTTCAAGTGGGAAGCTGGCCTGGTGATGGCCGTGGTTTTTCTTCCGGCGGCGCTTTATCCATTGCTCTCGGGCGGCGCTGTTATCACCCCATTCGTCGTGGCAATGGCAGTCATCGTTCTCGCCGCAGGCCTGATTTCGCTATCACTGGTTTTCGACATCACACCGACCTTCGTGACCAAAGCTGAAGCGGATTTTCAGAACGAGCTGGCTGCTGAACTGTATTCGATTCCGGTGGTTTTTCGGGCTGCGCCAACGGCTTTTCCGGGGTTTTCTCGTCTTCGAGCCACACGCGCAGATCTCAAGCAGCCCATCAGTGTGTGGTCGCTCCGCATGCATCACGGTCGCCTGCCGCGGGAGTCCTGAAGCTGCGGGCCTTGCCGACCGGCGCGTGCAGGAGCGGTTGGGCACCTTCTTCGGAACGGACTTTGGCAAACCTGAATTCTCGCGCGGCTCTCGGTTCGACAGGGCTTCGATCCTGAAGGCAAGACTTTAGATCGACAAGGCGAGCTGGTCTGGCTCTTTGTGCCGATCGTCCTCGAATGATGAGACTGTCACGCCGATCAGGCGGATACCTTTCTCAGTTGGGAAGAGCGGATCGAGCAAGTTCAAGGCGATATTCTCGACATCGGAGGCGGAGCCGGGCGCAATACCGACGGTCCGGCTGCGTGTGATCTGCTGGAAGTCGGCATATTTGACTTTGAGCGTGATCGTCCTACCGCGCAGCGCTTTCGCCTCGCAATGGCGCCAGACCTTCTCGACGAGCGTAGCGACCTCGGCACGGGCGGCCTCGAGAGCGAATATATCGACGGTGAAGGTGTCTTCAGCACCGACCGATTTCCGCGGTCGATCCGGCTGCACCGCGCGTTCGTCAATGCCGCGTGAGATTCGGAAGTACCATGCGCCCGACTTGCCGAAATGCTGTTGCAGGAACGTCAGCGGCTTCGCCTTCAGGTCCGCTCCGGTCAGAATGCCGAGGCGCTCCATCTTCGCGGCCGTCGCCGGTCCGACGCCGTGGAATTTCTTGACCGCGAGTGCCTCGACGAAGGCCGGCCCCATGCGCGGCGTGATGACGGCCTGACCATTCGGCTTGTTCAAGTCGGAGGCCATCTTCGCCAGGAACTTGCAGTAGGAAATCCCCGCCGAGGCGTTGAGACCGGTCACCTCCTTGATGCGGGCGCGGATCCTCGTGGCGATCTCCGTTGCGATCGGAATGCCCTGCTTGTTGTCGGTGACGTCGAGATAGGCCTCGTCCAGCGACAGCGGCTCGATCAGATCGGTGTGTTCAGCGAAGATCTCGCGGATCTGTGCCGAGACGGCGCGATAGACGTCAAATCGCGGCGGCACGAAAATCAGCTCGGGGCACCGACGCTTGGCGGTGATCGATGGCAGTGCCGACCGGACGCCGAAGGCGCGCGCCTCATAGCTCGCGGCGGCAACGACACCGCGCGCGGCCGAGCCGCCGACGGCGACGGGTTTACCCCTCAGTTCCGGATTGTCCCGCTGCTCGACGCTGGCATAGAACGCATCCATGTCGACATGGATGATCTTGCGGCTGGCCGCGCCTTCCGGCGCCTCGCCTGCGTCCTCGTGAACTATTCCCTGGTCGGTTATCTCCATCGATCAATCCGCCGCGCGGTAGCCCTGCTACAGGAGCTTGTCGTCGTCGAGCTTCGCCGGCGGATCGACGATGACGAGCATGTTGCCTGGGAGGGGGCGCTGCAGGTGCCGCACATCATCCCACTCGCCAGTCAGCCAGAGGTCGACCTCCTCGGGCGTGGTGAGGATCGCCGGCATCGCCTTGAAGTGGATCGGCTTGACGATCTCGTTTGGCTTCGTCGTCAAAAATCCGAACAGCTCGAATTCGCGCTCGCCGTCGCGCACCTTCTTCACCCCTTTCCACGGCGTCCAGAAGCCCGCGAAGAACATCAGCGGCCGATCCGGATTCTTGGCGAACCAGGCGTTCGGCACACGCTCGCCCGGAAGCTGGCTTTTCGGATCGGGTTCGGCGAACGAGGTGAAGGGGACAACGCATCGGCTGGTCGGGCCGAGCCACCGCCGCCACCAGGAGGAGTCGACTTCGCGAATGTTGGTGATGCCCGGGTCGTAGTTCTTATTTTTCAGATAGCCCGGATATGTCGGCATGCCCCAGGTCGCGCGCACCATCTCGCGCTGGCCGTCCTCGCCGACGCGCACGATCGGCGCCAGCGTGTTCGGATAGATATCGACCGACGGCTCGTTCCACCCCGCCTTGTCCCTGAATGCCTTGGTGAACTGCATCACCGCGTCGCGCGTCGTGGTGAGATTGTACAAGTTGCACAAGGCACGCCCCTCCTATCGCCACATGCCGCGCATGCGCGCGCCGACATCGATGCGGACCTGTCGCGGCCCCTCGTTCGCTGGAGCGCCCGGCTTCGCGACCGGCCAGGCGCGCGATTCAAAATACTGCAACAACGTCGCCGGAATGAACCGGGTCCGCGAGGCATAGACGTGCCGATCCCCGTTGGACGACTGCCCGTGTGTGAAAAACCGCTGCGGCACGACGAGATTGAGGCTGTCCTTCGCCCGCGTCATCGCGACATAGAGAAGACGGCGCTCCTCTTCGATCTCGTCCGAGGTCCCGACGCCGAGATCGGATGGAATGCAGCCATCGACCGTGTTAAGAACGAAGACCGAGCGCCATTCCTGGCCCTTGGAGGAATGGAGCGTCGACAGGATCAGATAGTCCTCGTCGAGCAAAGGCACGCCGGCCTGGCCCGACGTTGCGTCCGGCGGATCGAGCGTGAGCTCGGTGAGGAAGCGTTCGCGCGACGGATAGCCGGCGGCGATGTCTTCAAGCTGCAGGAGATCGGCACGGCGCATCTCGAAATCCTCGTGGATGCGCTCAAGATGCGGCTCGTACCATGCCCGCACCTGTCCGA
>JAEXUU010000148.1 GCA_023452965.1 Pseudomonadota bacterium
AAACTGTTCACCCCGGACGGCCGGCTCGACGGCGAATTGCGCATCGTTGGCCTGCTGACCTCCAACGCCTATACCGGCTCGGCCCGCGCCATTCCCAATCTTCGCCTCAAGGTCGCGCGCGTCGCCAAGAATATCGGCTTCGACCCCGCGAGCTATTCCGGCCGCGCCCTGATGAACGTGCTCGCCGCCTATCCGCGCGACGAGCTCGTCCAGATCGACGTGGCCACGCTGGAGCAGTTCGCGCTCGACATCCTCCAGCTCACCGAGCGGCCGCGCATCCGGGCGCTCGCCCGCGTCGACGAGTTCGACCGCTTCGTCTCGATCCTCGTCTTCATCCCGAAGGACCGCTACGACACCACGGTGCGCCGGCGCGTCGGCGAGTTCCTCGCCCGGATCTATCAGGGCCGCGTCTCCGCCGCCTATCCGGCCTATCCCGACGGGCCGCTCGCCCGTACCCACTACATCATCGGCCGCGACGAAGGGAAAACCCCGAAGATCGACCGCGCCACGCTCGAGGCCGGGATCAGCGCGATCGTCCGCACCTGGGCGGATGGGCTGCGCGATGCGCTCGACGCCCAGAAGGCCGGTCCGAAAGCCCGCGCTCTGGTCGAGCGCTATGTCGAGGCGTTCGGCGCCGCCTATCGCGAGCGCTACGACGCCGCCGACGCGCTGATCGACATCGACATGCTGCAGAAGCTCTCGGCCGCACGGCCGCGAGCGGTCAATCTCTACCGCCGCGAGGGCGACGGCGCGACCCGCGCCAATCTCAAGCTCTTCTCCCGCGACGCCGCGATCACCCTCTCCGAGCGCGTGCCGATGCTGGAGAACATGGGCTTCCGCGTCGTCAACGAGCGCACCTTCAACATCAAGCCGCAGGCCGGCGAGAACGGCGCCGAGGCCCGCGTCTGGCTGCACGACATGACGCTGGAACGCGCCGATGGCAGCGCCATCGACATCGAGCGCCTCGATCCGACGATCGAGGCGGCGCTGATGGCGCAGTTCCGCGGCTTCAGCGAATCCGACCGCTTCGACCAGCTCGTGCTCGCCGCCGGCCTCGCCTGGCGAGAAGCGGCGCTGCTGCGCGCGCTCGGGCGCTATCTGCGCCAGGTCGGCGCGCCCTATGCGCAGGACTACATCGCCGACGCGCTCGCCCGCCATCCCGGCATCGCCGCGATGTTGGTCAAGCTTTTTGCCGCCAAGTTCGATCCAAGGCTCGGCGAGGCGGCGCGCCAGAGCGGCATGGCCGAAGCGCGCGAGCGCATCGAGGCGGCCCTCTCCGACGTCACCAGCCTCGACGAGGACCGGATCCTGCGCCGCCTCGTCAACCTGATCGACGCGATCCTGCGCACCAACTTCTTCCAGATCGGTGCCGACGGCCATCCGCGCGGCACGATATCGTTCAAATTCGCCTCGGGTCAGGTCGACGGCATGCCGCTGCCGCGCCCGCGCTACGAGATCTTCGTCTACTCGCCGCGCGTCGAGGGCGTGCATATGCGCTTCGGCAAGGTCGCCCGCGGCGGTCTGCGCTGGTCGGACCGGCCACAGGATTTCCGCACCGAGGTGCTCGGCCTGGTCAAGGCGCAGCAGGTCAAGAACGCCGTCATCGTGCCGGTCGGCGCCAAGGGCGGCTTCGTGCCAAAACTGCTGCCGCCGGCCTCCGACCGTCAGGCCTGGCTGGCCGAGGGCACCGAGAGCTACCGAATCTTCGTGCGCACCCTGCTCGAGCTCACCGATAATCTCGATGGCGAGACCGTGGTGCCGCCGGCCGACACCGTCCGGCACGATGGCGACGATCCCTATCTCGTCGTCGCCGCCGACAAGGGCACCGCGACCTTCTCCGACACCGCCAACGCGCTTTCGGCCGAGAAGCATCACTGGCTCGGCGATGCCTTCGCCTCGGGCGGCTCGCAAGGCTACGACCACAAGGGCATGGGCATCACCGCCCGCGGCGCCTGGGAGGCGGTGAAGCGCCATTTCCGCGAGATCGACATCGACATCCAGACGACGCCGTTCACGGTGGCCGGCGTCGGCGACATGTCGGGCGACGTCTTCGGCAACGGCATGCTGCTCTCGCCGGCGACCCGGCTCGTCGCCGCCTTCGACCATCGCGACATCTTCCTCGATCCCGATCCGGATCCCGCGACCAGCCTCGCCGAGCGCCAGCGGCTGTTCGCCCTGCCGCGCTCCTCCTGGCAGGATTACGACAAGGCCCTGATCTCGAAGGGCGGCGGCGTATTCTCGCGCCAGGCCAAGAGCATCGCGCTTTCGCCCGAGATCCGCGCCGTGCTCGGCTTCGACAAGGCCCAGGCGACCCCGGCCGAGCTGATGACGGCGATCCTGAAGGCGCCGGTCGACCTGCTCTGGTTCGGTGGCATCGGCACCTATATCCGTGCCGGCGAGGAGAGCGACGCCCAGGTCGGCGACCGCGCCAATGACGCGATCCGCATCGCCGGCGCCGAGCTCCGCGCCAGGGTGGTGGGCGAGGGCGCCAATCTCGGCATGACCCAGCGCGGCCGCATCGAGGCGGCGCGCCAGGGCGTCCGGCTCAACACCGACGCGATCGACAACTCCGCCGGCGTCAACACCTCCGACGTCGAGGTCAACATCAAGATCGCGCTCGCCGGGGCGGTGAGCAGCGGCCGCCTTTCCGACGCGGACCGCAACAAGCTGCTCGCCGAGATGACCGACGAAGTCGGCCTGCTCGTGCTGCGCAACAACTATCTGCAGTCTCTGGCGCTGTCGTTGACGCAGAACCAGGGCATCGCCGCGACGCCGCATCTGCGCCGGCTGATGGTCCAGCTCGAGCGCGAGGGCCGGCTCGACCGCACGGTCGAGTACCTGCCGCCGGACGCCGCCCTGATCGAGCGCGAGAAGCGCGGCGAGGGCCTGACCCGGCCCGAGCTCGCCGTGCTGCTGGCCTATGCCAAGCTCGCTCTGCACGATTCCCTGCTCGAATCGGCGGTGCCGGACGATCCCTATCTCGCCAGCGAGCTCGTGCGCTACTTCCCGCAGCCGCTGCGCGATCATTACGGGACCGAAATCGCCGGGCATAAGCTGCGCCGCGAGATCGTCGCGACCCAGCTCGCCAATGCCATCGTCAACCGCGGCGGCCCGGCGATCGTCACCATGCTGGCCGACCAGACCCGCGCCGAGGCGCCGGAGATCGCGGCGGCCTACGCCATCGCGCGCGATGCCTTCGACCTGATCGGCCTCAATGCCGGCATCGACGCGCTCGATGCGAAGATTCCCGGCAGGATTCAGCTCGGACTCTACGGCGCGATCCAGGAACTGGTCGTCGACCGCATGCGCTGGTTCCTGCGCCGCGGCGTCGCCCGGCCGGGCGCCATCGAGCAGACCGTCGCGCACTACGCGAAAGGCGTTGCGGCGCTCGCTGCCGCCCTGCCGACCATACTGCCGGAAGCGGCTGCGCAGGCCCGCACCGCCGCCATCGCGACGCTGATCGCCGAGCAGGTGCCCGAGGCGCTCGCGACCAGCGTCGCCAGCCTCCCCTGGCTGGCGCAGGCGACGGACATCGTCGACATCGCCGGCCGCAGCGGCGGCGACATCATCGAGGTCGCGCGCATTCATTTCGCTGCCGATTCGGTCTTCGGGCTCTCGGCGCTCGCTACCGCGGCGGCGAGCGTGCCTGCCACCGACGATTACGAGCGCATGGCGCGCCAGCGCGCGGTCGAGACCCTGACCGATGCCCATGCCGGGCTGACGCAGGAGATCGCCGCCGGCGCCAGCGGGCCGGAGGCGCTTCAAGGCTGGCTCGAACTGCGCAGCCCCGAGGCCGAGCGCATCCGCGCCACCGTTTCGGCCATTGCCATGTCGGGCCTGTCTTTGCCAAAGCTGATGGTCGCGGCCGGCATGCTGGCCGATCTGCCGCGCCGGCCAGCCTGACGGAGATCTGCAATGAGCACCGAAACCAAGTCCGGGGTTGCCACGGCGGCGCCCCGCATCGACCCGAAACTGCTGGAGATTCTGGTCTGCCCGATCAGCAAGGCGACGCTGGAATACGACGCCGCGCGGCAGGAGCTGATCAGCCGCGCCGCCAAGCTCGCCTATCCGATCCGCAACGGCATCCCGATCATGCTGCCGGAAGAGGCGCGGCAGATCGAGGGGTAGGGCCGGTAGTGCAGCTTTCCTTCTCCCCTTGGGGAGAAGGGTTTCACGCGATCACAGCATCTCGCCGCGCAGCAGGCGCGGTGCCTCGGCGGAAAGCCCTGCCGCCTCGCGGATGAACATCCGCTTCAGCCCCGGCAGGCGCTCGACCACGCCGAGGCCGAGATCGCGCATCAGGCGCAGCGGCGTCGAATCGTTCGAGAACAGCCGGTTGAGCCCGTCGGTGACGACCCCCATCGCAACCGTGTCGAAGCGCCGCGCCTTCTCATAGGCCTCGAGCACGTCCGCGGCGCCGGGATCGAGCCCGAGCCGGGCGGCATCGACGATCGTCTCGGCCAGCGCCGCGACATCCTTCAGGCCGAGATTGAGCCCCTGCCCGGCGATCGGGTGGATGACATGCGCGGCGTCGCCGAGCAGCGCCAGCCGCTCGCCGACGAAGCTCCGCGCCATGCCGAAGGACAAGGGATGCGCACTGACCCGGCTCTCCAGCGCGATCTCGCCGAGCTGCAGGCCGAAGCGACGCTCGATCTCGGCGAGCAGGTCGGCCTCGTCGAGCGAGAGCAGTGCCTCGACATTCTCGCTGCGCTCGGTCCAGACGATCGAGGAGCGGTGTCCGAGCCGGCCGCCATCGGGCAGGGGCAGCATGGCGAAGGGGCCGGATGGCAGGAAATGCTCGACGGCGAGGCCGCCATGCGGCCGCTCATGACCGATCGTCGCGACGATGCCCGACTGCGGATAGGACCAGCCGACCCAGCCGATCCCGGCCTTCTCGCGCAGCTTCGAACGCGCCCCGTCGGCCGCGACAAGGAGCGCGGCCTGCACCGTCTCGCCGCCGGTGAGCACGACCTGCATCGGCCCGCCATCGACGCAATCGCCCGAGCGCACCCCTTCGGCGCGCAGCGTGACGCCGGCCGCCTTCGCCGCCTGCAGCAGCGCCGCGACCAGCGCGCCGTTCTCGACCATATGCGCGAAAGGCTGGCCGGGCTCGGCCTCGCCCTCGAAGGTCAGGAAGACCGGCCGCACCACATCGGAGGTGCGACTATCGGTGATCTGCATTTCCATCATCGGCGCGGCGGAGGGCTCGACCTGCTTCCAGACGCCGAGCGCGTCGAGCATGTTGCGCGCCGCGGCGGCGACGGCATAGGCCCGGTTGTCGATACGCGGCCTTGCCGCCACGACGGGATCGACCAGCATGACGTCGAACGCCGCGCCGAGCGCCTGCTTCACCGCCAGTGCCAGCGTCATCCCGGCGATGCCGCCGCCGGCGATCACGATGCGCGACTGCGCGCCTTCCGGGTTCCGGTCCATCCCGTTCTCCGCCTGCCGGAGCCGCGGCGCTTGACGCTGGCCGGCGGCTCGTTGCTGATGCTGCTATCTATCGTCTTGCCCGCCGCCCGGCCGGGCTGCAAGCCTCGTCCCTGCAAAGCCTGCCGCAAGCCAGCCCGCTCAAGAACCGCCGCCGATGAACAGCGTTCCCGACAGCCTGACCTCGATCCTCGATCTGGAGGATATCGGAAACAACCGGTTCCAGGGTCGCAGCCCCCGCGTCGGCTGGCAGCGGGTCTTTGGCGGCCAGGTCATCGGCCAAGCGCTCTATGCCGCCTGCAAGACCGTCGAGGAGCGCCAACCGCACTCGCTGCATGCCTATTTCCTGCTGCCGGGCGATCCGGAGACGCCGATCGTCTACGAGGTCGACCGCCTGCGCGACGGCCGCTCCTTCACCACAAGGCGGGTGCTGGCCTTGCAGAACGGCGCGGCGATCTTCGCCATGTCGGCCTCCTTCCAGGTCGCGGAAGAAGGCTACGAGCATCAGATGCCGATGCCGGACGTGCCGATGCCGGAGGATCTGCCGGATCGGGACGGCATGGCGCGGGACATCCTGCCGCACATGCCGGCGGCCGTGCGTGCCTATTATCAGCGCGAGCGGCCGATCGAGATCCGGCCGGTCGAGTTCGATCGCTATGGCGACGACTCGAAACGGGAGCCTCGCTTCAACGTCTGGATCCGGGCGGTGAAGCGGCTCCCGGACGAGCCGGCGATCCACCAGAGCGTGCTCGCCTACGCTTCGGATCTGATGCTGCTCGATTCCAGCCTGATCGCCCACGGTACCACCGTCTTCGACAACCGCATCCAGGGCGCCAGCCTCGACCATGCGCTCTGGTTCCATCGCCCGTTCCGGGCCGATGACTGGTTGCTCTATGCGCAGGACAGTCCCTCGACCTCCGGCGCGAGAGGCTTTTCGCGCGGGCTGATCTTCGACCGGCAGCGCCGGCTCGTCGCCTCGGTGGCGCAGGAAGGCCTGATCCGGCCCCGGCCCGACCGGTCCTAGACCGCCTTCGGAGAAAGCGGGGTTTCCGCCACGTCCGGTGGCGCAGTAGCTGGCCGGCGGTCTTCGGCGGGTATCCGCCTTGTTTTCTCGCATCAGCCTAATTTCTAGGCATATCCGGCCGTTCCGCCCCCGCGGATCGTGGCGGAATCGCGGCATTGCCTCTCCTGAGGGCAGTCCCGCAGTTGGCACGCGGCTTGATTGGCGAAAGGCGACGTGCGCGGAGCTCTTCTGCCCCGCGCGGCGCTAACGAGCTCGCCGGATCTTCGCTCCCGGCAGCGCAACCGGGGGTAACCCAGCCATGAAGATCGTGATGGCCGTCATCAAGCCGTTCAAGCTGGAGGAGGTGCGCGACGGGCTCACCGCCATCGGCGTGCACGGCCTGACCGTGACCGAAGTGAAGGGCTATGGCCGCCAGAAGGGCCATACCGAGATCTATCGCGGTGCCGAATACGCCGTGAGCTTCCTGCCCAAGATCAAGATCGAGGTCGCGGTCACCGACGAGCTCGTCCCGCAGGTGATCGAGGCGATCACCGCCGCGGCCCGCACCGGCCAGATCGGCGACGGCAAAATCTTCGTTTCGCCGATCGAGAAGGCCGTGCGCATCCGCACCGGCGAGACCGACGGCGACGCCCTTTGATCCCAGACCTTTCGTCCAGGAGTTTGACGATGAATTTCAAGACCCTCACCCGGGCCGGGATGGTCGGGATGGCGCTCGCGGCGGGCACCGTCGCGGCACTGGCGCAGACCCCGCCCGCCGCTCCGGCCGCCGCAGCAGTCGCCAATAAGGGCGACACCGCATGGATGCTGGTGTCCTCGCTGCTCGTGCTGATGATGACCCTGCCGGGCCTCGCCCTGTTCTATGGCGGCCTCGCGCGCAGCAAGAACATGCTCTCGGTGATGAGCCACATCACCGCCACCGCCGCGATCATGATCATCATCTGGGTGGTCTATGGCTACAGCCTCGCCTTCACTGGCGGCGGCTCCCTGACCAGCTTCATCGGCGGCTTCTCGAAGGCCTTCCTCGCCGGGGTCAGCACCGAGACCACGACCGACACCTTCACCAAGGGCGTGGTCATCCCCGAATACGTCTTCATCTGCTTCCAGATGACCTTCGCCATGATCACGCCGGCGCTGATCGTCGGCGGCTTCGTCGAGCGCATGAAGTTCTCGGCCTTGCTGCTCTTCGTCCTGCTCTGGGCGACGATCGTCTATTTCCCGATGGCCCACATGGTCTGGTTCTCGGAGGGCTATCTCTTCACCCTCGGCGCGCTCGATTTCGCCGGCGGCACGGTCGTCCACATCAATGCCGGCATCGCCGCGCTGGTCGGCGCGCTCGTCCTCGGCAAGCGCATCGGCT
>JAEXUU010000178.1 GCA_023452965.1 Pseudomonadota bacterium
CCTCCCTGCATTGATCAGGAAATAGAATGCGAACGGCAGCGAAACCAGGCCGAAGAATGGTCCCATGAAACGAAGCTTCTCGTGAAGCCGTTCCGAGAGCGGATTCGGGATCCAGTCATAGCCAAGCGCGCACATCGCCGCCGTCACGGCTAAAATCAGGACGAAAACGCTGAAGAGCTTCACACGAGACTGAGCAAAATGGAGGCTATTCCCGGAATTCAGGAACTCAGGCAGCGTTGATCGTGTGTTGGATTGGCCGGATCTCATGGTCATTCGTGGTTCGCCATCCGCACTTTTCTCTGCAGTATTGTCGAAACTCCTTAAATGACCGATTAATCCTCTTGCGGCGATTTCATCGCTCTCTCCCCGCTTCGTCGAGCGCCTGCGTGATTGGCGAGAGAAGGTACTGGATGATGCGCCGCTCGCCGGTCTTGATTTCGGCCTGCACGGATAGACCCGGCCCGAGCTCCTGATTGCGCCCGCGGACGCGAATGCTGTTCTGGAGCAGCCGGATGCGCGCGGAATAAACCAGCCCGGGCTGCACGGGACGGCCCTTTTCGTCACGCTGGGCCCCGCTTTGCGAAAGATCGATCGCATCGCGGCTGATGCTTTCGACGACGCCCGGGATCAGACCGTGTTCGGTGAAGGGGAATGCTTCGAGCTTCACCCGCACAGGCTGCCCCTCTTGCACGAAGCCGATGTCCTTGTTCATGACCTGCGCCTCGACCTCGATCTCGGCGCCGTCGGGGACGATGACCATCAGCGGCTGCGCCGGCTGGACGACGCCGCCGAGCGTCGAGATCACGAGCTGTTGCACGGTACCCGCGGTCGGGGCCCGCAGCTGGAGGAGCTCGCGGCGGCGCGTCGCCTTGCGGAGTTCGTCGCCCGCCAGATTGGCCTTGTCCCTCGCCTGGACCAACTCGGTGACGGCCGTCTTGCTGAAGGTCTCGCGCATCCTGGCGATATCGGATTCCAGCGAGGCGATCGCGGCACGCGCACGTTCGGCGTTGGCCTTCTGCACCTCGATGTTCTGGAGGTGCTCGATGCGAAGCTGCTCATATTCGAGCAGCTTCAGCTTGGCGAAATTCCCCTGTCGCGTCAGCTCGCGCCGGGCATCAAGCTGCTGGTCGACGAGCGGCAGGGTTTGCTGCAGCTTGTTGATCTCGGCTTGCGCCGAGGTCAGCTCTGCCTGCCGCTGGCCGATCTGCTGGCGCAGGCTGGCGATTTGAGCCTCGAATTCGGCAATGCTCGTGCTGACGAACTGCTGCTCGATCGAAACCGTCGCCGCCGACATTCCGTCTGGTGCGATGAAGCCCGTGGAGTTTCCAGCGAGATAGGAAAGAACGGCGGCGTTGCGGGCCTCGATGACGCGCGCGGCCATCAAATTCTGCCGGGCTTGGGACTCGTCGGCCGTCGCGAGCGTCGGATCGAGTTCGACCAGAATCTGGCCCTCCTCGACATGCTGCCCGTTGCGGACATGGATCGCGCGCACAGACCCGATCTCCAACGGCTGGATGGTCTTCACCTTGCTGGACGGGATGATTTTACCGCTGGCGACCGCGACGACGTCGATGGTGCCGATCATCGACCAGATGATGGCGGCAGTGAAGAAGGCGCAGGTCATGAGGAGGAGCTTGCGCAAGCCGGGGCTCGGCGGCTTCTCCATGATTTCGAGCGCGGCCGGCAGGAATTCGTGATCAGAGATCGGGCGCTTTTTCCGCTCCGCCTCGTTCTGTGCGCCCCAGCTGGCGCGCAGGACGGCAAGGTGGCGGAAGAAATTGGGGAAGCGATCGGCGACCCAGGCGCTCATAGGGTCGTTCCCATCTGCTTCGAGTAGAGCTGCGCGTAGCGACCGCCGCTGCGCAGCAGCGTGTGGTGATCGCCGACTTCGGTGATCTCGCCGGCCTCGACGGTGACGATGCGGTTGCACTGGCGCACGGCGGAGAGCCGATGCGCGATGATGATGACCGTCCTGCCGTGGGCGATGCCGGCCAGATTGTGCTGAATGATCTCTTCGCTCTCCGCATCGAGGGCGCTGGTCGCCTCATCGAGGATCAGGATACGGGGATTGCCGATCAGAGCCCGGGCGATGGCCATGCGTTGGCGCTGCCCGCCGGAGAGGTTGCTACCGCGCTCGTCGATCACCGTGTCGTAGCCATGGGAGAGCCCGAGGATGAAGTCGTGGGCGCCGGCCAGTTGCGCGGCGGCAATGACCCGCTCCATCGGCATGGTGGCATCGGCCAGCGCGATGTTCTCGCGCACCGAGCGGTTGAACAGGATGTTCTCCTGCAGCACGACGCCGATCTGCCGGCGCAGCCAGGCCGGATCCACCAGCGCGAGATCGACACCATCGACCAGCACCCTTCCCTGCTCCGGCACATAGAGGCGCTGGACGAGCTTGGTCAGCGTCGATTTGCCGGATCCTGATGGCCCGACGACACCGATCATCTCGCCCGGCTGGATGGCCAGCGAGACGCCGCGCAGCGCCTCGGGGAGGTCGGGGCGGTAACGGAACCGGACACGGTCGAAGGTGACCGCGCCCTTGATCGGCGGCAGGCTGGCGCGGTTCGGATTGTGCTCGGGCTCGGCCGGCGTGTTCAGGACGTCGCCGAGCCGGTCCACGGATATGCGGACCTGCTGGAAATCCTGCCAGAGCTGGGAGAGCCGCAAGATCGGCTGGGCCACGCGGCCGGACAGCATGTTGAAGGCGACGAGCGATCCGACGGAGAGGTCGCCGGCGATGACCGCCTTCGCCCCGAAATAGAGGATGGCGACCGTGGTGAGCTTCGAGACGAGCTGGATCAGGTGGCTGCCCCAGTTCGCCAGCGTCGCGACCTGGAAGCCTGTCGCGGTATAGCCGGCGAATTGCCGCTCCCATTTCGCGCGCATCTGCGGCTCGACGGCCATCGCCTTCAGCGTGCCGATGCCGGTGACGCTTTCGACCAGGAAAGACTGGTTCTCGGCGCCGCGCTTGAATTTCTCGTCGAGCCGGGCGCGAAGGGGCGGCGTCACGACGACCGAGATCGCGACATAGAGCGGGATCGACAGGGTGACGATCAGGGTGAGCAGCGGGCTATAGGCATACATCACCGCGAAGAAGACGATCGTGAAGAACAGGTCGATCACGACCGTCACCGCATTCGAGGTGAGGAATTCCCGGATGCGTTCGAGCTCGCGGACGCGGGCGACGCTATCGCCAACCCGGCGCGCCTCGAAATAGGAGAGCGGCAGATTGAGGAGGTGCCGGAACAGCTGGGCAGAAAGCTCGCTATCGACCCGATTGGTGGTGTGCGCGAACAGCCAATTGCGAAGCGCCGAGAGGCCCGTCTCGAAGGTGAGGACCGCGGCCAGCCCGATCACCAGCACGTCGAGCGTGGTCAGCGACTGGTGGACGAGCACCTTGTCGATGACGAGCTGGAAGAAGATGGGGGAAACCAGCCCCATCAACTGCAGGAAGAAGGAGCCGATCAGCACGTCGCGCAGCGGCCCGCGATATTTGACCAGGGCGGGAATGAACCAGCTGATGTCGAAGGGGCGCGAGACGCCGGTCATCAGCTCGCGCGTCGTCATCAGGAGAAGCCGACCGGCGAAGCTGGCGGAGAACTCCTGTGTGGTCCAGACCTCCGGGCGCTCGCCGGCGCCTCGCTGGATCAGGTAGCGCGTACCGTCGGGGTGCTCGTCGACCTTGAGGAGGATGACGGCTTCGTCGTCGCGGAGCTCGGCGATCGCCGGCAGGGGCACCTTCTGCAGCTCTGCCACCGCGACCGACTTGATCCGGGCGACGATCTTCAGGCGCTTGGCAATGCGCGCGAGATCCTCGAGGCGATAGCTTGCACCCGGCGCGCCGTGATCGTGAACGATCTGGGCCGGATCGGCCGGGACGCCGAGGAATTTCGCGACAAGGATGAATGCGAGCAACGTCTCCGGGAAAGCCGGAGCGGCAATCTCGGCCCTGCTCTCGGGCACTTCGTGTAGTTCAACAACCGCAGACATACGCCGCACTCAGCCTGGACAATCGGGTCCGGACGGACGGCTACTTGGTGTTGTCAGTCCCCTGCGAAAGGAATGCCTAGAGCAAAGCAGGAAATCAATGCGCGTGCGCTTCCATGCAAACACCCGGGGCAATTCTGCTTCGCGATTCGTCTGTCTGCTTCGCGATTCGTCTGTTTTGATCATGGAGACCGAACCAACCGGCGCGGTCGGGACAGGGCGGCCTCGACGGCGCGTCCCACCACCCGCTCGCGGCACGGGCCGCGGCGCCGTCTTGCCGAACACCGCCTGGCCCGCCGCAACACCGGCGGCCCGGCCGCCAGACCGGCGATCCTGATCCAGACCGCGGCGGTCCGCTCCTACACTCCTTCCCTCCCGGCTGATCATGAACGTGGCCTGCGTCTCGTTATTGACCGTGGGGTCACACCATAGGCGTTCAGAAAATACCGGCTGAAGCGCCCCGCATTGGTGAATCCCCAGCTGAGAGCGACATCCTCGATCGGCCTGTCCGAGCTCTTCATC
>JAEXUU010000092.1 GCA_023452965.1 Pseudomonadota bacterium
CGCCTCGCTGCTCGGCGGCATCGTCACCCTGGTCGGGACCTCGCCCAACGTCATCGTCTCGCGGGTGCGCGAGGAGCTCGGCGGCGAGCCTTTCGCGATGTTCGACTTCACGCCCGTGGGGATCGGCGTCGCCTTCTTCGGCTGCCTGTTCCTCGGCTTCGGCTATCGATTGCTGCCGAAGGACCGGCAGGGCTCGGCCTCGCTCGACCAGGCACTCGACATCAAGGATTACGTCACAGAGGCGAGAATTCCCGCCAGCGCGCCGCTTTCCGGCCGGACGATCGCCGATCTGCGCAAGCCCGCCAACGGCGAGGTCGAGGTCGTCGCGATCCTGCGCGGCGGCAAGCGCCGGCAGGCGCCCCTCCCAGATGCCAGCTTGAAGGCGGGCGACATCGTGTTGCTGCGCGGCGAGGCAAAGGCGCTGGAGCGCGTCGTCGCCGAAGGCAAGCTCGAGCTCGTCGGCCAGAACCGTCCGACCGAGACCGAAGGCTCGCTCGATCCTGCCCGCACCGGCGAAGCCGTGGTGACGCAAGGCTCCCTGCTGGCGGGTGCGACCGCCGCCGAGCTCGACCTCCATGCCCGCTTCCAGGTCAACCTGCTCGGCATCAGCCGCGCCGGCGAACGCTTCACCGAGCGGCTGCGTGATATCCGGCTTGCCGATGGCGACGTGGTGCTGCTGCAGGGTGACGAGAAACTCCTGCCGGAGCGGCTGCGCGAACTCGGCCTGCTGCCGCTGGCGGCGCGCAGCCTGTCGCTTGGCAGTGCCCGCAGGCGCCTGATCACCGGCGCTATCGTCGCCGGGACGGTTGCCGTCGTCGCGCTCGGGCTCGTGCCGGTCGCGATCGCTTTCTTCTCGGCCGCGGTGCTGCTGCTGGCGCTACGGGCGCTCTCGCTGCGCGATGCCTATGCCTCGGGCGAGGCGCCGATCCTTGTCATGCTCGCGGCGCTGATCCCGGTCAGCGACAGCCTGCGCACCACCGGCACCACCGATCTTCTGGCCGGCTGGCTGGCACAGGCAGGCGCGGGGCTCCCGGGTTGGGGCGCAGTCGGGCTGATCCTGGTCGCGGCCATGGCGGTGACGCCATTCCTCAACAATGCCGCGACGGTTCTCGTCATGGCGCCGATCGGGGCCGGCTTCGCCAAGACGCTCGGCTACAATCCCGATGCCTTCCTGATGGCGGTGGCGATCGGCGCGGCCTGCGATTTCCTCACCCCGATCGGCCATCAGTGCAACACGCTGGTGATGGGGCCGGGAGGCTACCGTTTCGGCGACTATGCCCGTCTCGGCGCGCCCTTGTCGCTGCTGGTCATCCTGCTGACCGTGCCGCTGATCCTCTGGGTCTGGCCGCTGCGCTGAGCGCCGCTTCGAGATTGCTCGGCCCTCATCCTGAGGAGCAGCCAAAGGCTGCGTCTCGAAGGAGGCTTCGGGAGGCGCGGGAACCAACTGGAGCATCCTTCGAGACGCTGCTGCGCAGCTCCTCAGGATGAGGGCTCGAATTCCCGAACAGGCGGGAAGCGTTCACGGCTGAAACGTCGACAAAAAAGGGGAGCGCCAGGCTCCCCCTTCAGGCCTCACCGGGCGCGTCGGATCAGGTTGGCGATGTTGATGTCGTAGGGCAGCTCGCTGACCTGCCACCACAGCGAGGTCGCATCGCGATAGGCCATCACCTCGCCGAGGATCTTCTTAAACGTCGGGTTTGACGCGTTGATCTCATCATAGGTCTGCTGGGTCGCCTTAAAGCTGGCTTCCATGATCGCCGGCGAGAACGGGCGCAGGATCGCGCCCGCGGCGACCACGCGCTTCAGCGCGATCGGGTTCTCATGGTCGTACTTGGCCTGCATCCACTGGTTGGTGGCGGCGCAGGCATCGCTGAGCACGGCCTTGTAGCGGGCCGGCAGCTCATCCCATTTCGCGCGGTTGATCATCATCGAGATCACCGTGCCCTGGTCCCACCAGCCCGGGTAGTAATAGTACTTCGCCACACGGTAGAGGCCGAGCTTCTCGTCGTCATAAGGGCCGGTCCACTCGGCGGCGTCGATGGTGCCGCGCTCCAGCGAGGAGTAGAGGTCGCCGCCGCCGATCTGCTGCGGCACGACGCCGAGCTTGAGCAGGACATTGCCGGCGAGGCCGCCGACGCGGAACTTGATGCCCTTCAGGTCTTCGACCGTGTTGATCTCCTTGCGGAACCAGCCGCCCATCTGCACGCCGGTGTTGCCGGCCGGCAGCGCGTAGAGATTATGCTTGGCGTAGAACTCGTTGAGCACATCGTTGCCGCCGCCGACCGTCAGCCAGGCGTTGGTCTGGCGGGCATTGGGGCCGAACGGGACGCAGGTGCCGAAGGCGAAGGTTGGGTCGATGCCGATGCCGTAATAGCTGCAGGTATGGCAGCATTCGACGGTGTTCTTGGACGTCGCGTCGATCACGGCTGCGCCGCCGGGGACGATCTCGCCGGCCGCGAAGGGCTGGATCTGGAACTGGCCGTCGGTGGCCTCGCTGACCCGGCGCGCGAGCTCGACCGAGCCGCCATAGAGCGTGTCGAGGGACTTCGGGAAGGCCGAGACCAGCCGCCAGCGGACCGAAGGCGCCGATTGCGCGATAGCGGGGCTCGCGATCGGGGCGGCGACCGCCGCAGTCGCGCCAGCTGCGAGGAATTGGCGTCTCTTCATCGATGTTCTCTCCAGGCGTTGACCGCAGCTTTTGTCCGGCGTGCCGGTGCGGTTCATTGAAAGCGCCGGCTGGTTAGCAGCGCTGTCCTGCGGGCGGCAGGCCCGGCGGCGCACGCCTGCCCCGCGTTCTCCTGCCGGTGAAGGGATGAAACTCGCCCGGAATCGAGATAGCGCAGAATGATCCTGTCGCCGGCTGCGCGCAAAACAGAAATCTGCTCCTTCGCCTTATCTGCTGCGGCGCATTATATCCTGGCGTATAAATAGAGCCGCACGGCGGCGATTGACGAGTTCCTGCCATGACAACGATGACGTCCCCAGCCGGCGTGAAGAGCGCCGGCACAAAGCCGTTCTATTCCAGCTTCGGCTTCCAGGTTCTGGCGGCCATGGTGGTCGGGCTCCTGCTCGGCTGGGTCGCGCGCAATATCGGGCCCGACGCTGCCGGCCAGCCGAACGGGCTGACGGTCGCGCTCCAGACCACCGGCTCGATCTTCGTGCAGCTGCTGCAGGCGCTGGTACCGCCGCTAATCTTCACGGCGATCGTCGCCTCGATCAGCAATCTCAGGCAGCTTTCCAACGCGGCTGCCCTGGTCTGGCAGACGCTGCTCTGGTTCGCCGTCACCGCCTTCATCGCAGTGCTGATCGGCATCGCGCTCGGTCTGATCATCCAGCCCGGGCTGAATTCCGGCGTCGCGGCCGCCAGCGCCAAGTCGCCCGCGACGGTCGGCTCCTGGCTCGATTTCCTGAAGGGGCTTGTGCCCGCCAACATGCTCGGCCTGCAGGCGACGGCCCGCGTCGACGGCGGCGCGGCGACGACGCGCCTCGGCTTCAACGTGCTGCAATTGCTGGTGATCTCGATCGTCGTCGGCGTCGCGGCTCTGAAGGTCGGCGAGCGCGCCAACAGCTTCCTGTCCTTCAACGAGTCGCTGCTGGCCATCGTCCGCAAGGTACTGTGGTGGGTGGTCCGGCTGACGCCGATCGGCACGGTCGGCCTGCTCGGCAATGCCGTCGCGCAATATGGCTGGCAGACCCTGCAGCAGCTCTCCTGGTACGCCTTCGCGATCTATCTCGGCCTCGCCATCGTGCTGCTGATCGTCTATCCCGTCCTGCTCCTGCTGCACGGTCTCTCGCCGATGCGCTTCTTTGCGGGTGCATGGCCGGCGCTCCAGCTCGCCTTCGTCTCGCGCTCCTCGGTCGGCACCTTGCCGGTGACCGAGACCGTGACCGAGAAGAGCCTCGGCGTGCCCCGTGAATACGCCGCCTTCGCCGTGCCGCTCGGCGCGACCACCAAGATGGATGGCTGCGCCGCGATCTACCCGGCGATCTCGGCGATCTTCGTCGCGCAGTTCTACGGGCTGCCGCTCGGCCTGCAGGAATACGTGCTGAGCGTCTTCGTCTCGGTGATCGGCTCGGCGGCGACCGCGGGCCTGACCGGCGCGACGGTGATGTTGACGCTGACGCTCTCGACGCTCGGCCTGCCGCTCGCTGGTGTCGGGCTGCTGCTCGCGATCGACCCGATCCTCGACATGGGCCGTACCGCGGTGAACGTCGCCGGCCAGGCTCTGGTGCCGACCATCGTCGCCAAGCGTCAGGGCATGCTCGATCAGGCGCAGTACGACCGCGCCGGCGACATCGACGTGATCGAGGCCGAGGCGCAGACCGCCTGAGGCGGTACTGCACCGGCTGGGTGATATCTCAGCGCGGCGGGAGCTTCGAAAGCAGCGCCTCGCCGCGCGGCGACAGCCGGTAGCCCACCTCGAG
>JAEXUU010000209.1 GCA_023452965.1 Pseudomonadota bacterium
CGCCGACCTCAAGGGCAAGAAGGTCGCGCACACCTCGCCCTCGTCGAACTCGGGCAATCTCGCCCCGCGCGTGCTCTTCCCCGAGCATGGGCTGGAAGCCGAGAAGGACTACAAGCCGCTGATGTCCGGCGGCCATGACAAGTCGATCCTCGGCGTCGTCTCGGGCGACTACGACATGGGCGCCGTCGCCGGCGCCGTCTATGAGCGCATGATCGTGCGCGGCACGATCAAGAAGGACGACACGCGCGAGATCTATCGCAGCGCCGTCTTCCCGACCTCCTCCTTCGCCTATGCCCACGATCTGAAGCCCGAGCTCGCCAAGAAGCTCACCGACTGCTTCTTCTCCTTCCGCTTCACGCCGGAAATGACCAAGGAGTTCAACGGCGACGACCGCTTCCTGCCGATCACCTACCAGAAGGACTGGGCGATCGTGCGCGACGTCGCCGAGAAGTCGGGCACGCCCTACAACAAGGCCGCCTACGACGCCGAGTCGAAGCGCGAGGCCGATGCCGCCGCCAAGAAGAAGGCGCAGCCCGCGCCGGCCAAGGCTCCCTGATCGGAAAGCAGCCGCATCTCATGAGCGCCCTGCCAAACGAAGCGTCCGGCACTTGCCGGACGCTGATCATCCGCAATCTCGTCAAGGAATACCGGGCCGGCCAGCCCGTCCTGCGTGATATCTCCCTCACCATCAACGAGCCCGGCACAGTCGCCATCATCGGCCCGTCCGGCACCGGCAAGTCGACGCTGATCCGCTGCATCAACCGGCTGGTCGACCCGACCTCCGGCTCGATCATGCTCGACGGCGTCGATCTGGCGAAGCTCCAGGGCGATGCGCTGCGCCAGGCGCGGCGCCGCCTCGGCATGGTCTTCCAGGAGTACAATCTCGTCGAGCGGCTGACCGTGATCGAGAACGTGCTCTGCGGCCGGCTCGGCTATGTCCCGGTCTGGCGCAGCTGGACCCGGCGCTTCCCGGAAGCCGACATCGCCCGCGCCTTCGCCCTGCTCGAATCCGTCGGCCTCGCCGATTTCGCGACCCGCCGGGCCGACCAGCTCTCCGGCGGACAGCGCCAGCGCGTCGGCATCGCCCGCGCCGTGATGCAGGAGCCGGACCTCGTCCTCGCCGACGAGCCGACCTCCTCGCTCGACCCGAAAACCTCGGTCGAGATCATGGAGCTGCTCGCCGAGGTCGGCCGCGACCGCGGCATCCCGGTCCTCGTCAACATCCACAATGTCGCGCTGGCCAAGCGCTACGCACGCCGCATCATCGGCATGTCCAAGGGCCTGATCGTCTATGACGGTCCGCCTGCCGGCCTGCAGGATTCCCATCTCGCCGAGATCTATGGCGGCGAAGGCTGGATGGAATGAGCGCCCTTCCCGCCACCGGCAGCCTGCGCAGCCGCGCCTTTCCGCCGAACTGGCCACTGCGTATCGCCGCGGTGCTGTTCCTGGCCTATGTCGCCTATGCCGCGCAGATCCTCGACATCCGCTGGGAGCGTTTCGTCCAGGGCCTCGACAACGGCGCGCGCTTCCTCGGGCGGATGTTCCCGCCCAATACCGCCGCCGACAAGATGCAGCTCCTGCTCGACGGCATGCTGGAATCGCTGCAGATCGCGATCATCGCGACCGGCGCGGGCGTGCTGCTCGCCTTGCCGCTCGGCCTGTTCGCCGCCCGCAACCTGATGCCGCTGCCGGTCACCGTGGCGGCGCGCGGGCTGATCGCCCTCTGCCGGACCTTCCACCCGGTCATCGTCGCGATCCTGTTCGTCAAGGCCGTCGGCTTCGGCGCCCTCGCCGGCATCCTCGCCCTCATCGTCGCGACGCTCGGCTTCATCGCCAAGCTGATCGCCGAGGCGATCGAGGAAATGTCGATGAAGCCGATCGAGGCGCTGCGCGCCGCGGGCGCTCCGTTCCTCTCCGTGGTGATCATGGGCGTGGTGCCGCAGGTGCTGCCGCGCTTCATCGGCTTTGCCGCCTATCAACTCGATTCCAATCTCAGGAACTCGGCGCTGGTCGGCCTCGTCGGCGGCGGCGGCATCGGCGCCACCCTGTTCACCGCTTTCCAGCGCTTCGACTACGACTTCGTGCTGACCATCATCATCGCGATCATCGCCGCCGTGATGGCGGGCGAGGTGCTCTCGGCCTTCATGCGCCGGATCTACCAGGACGAGGCGCCGACGGGCGAGGTCAAGCGCGGCCCTGCCGGCCCGATCTGGCACCGCTTCACCACGACGGAGCGGACGCTGCGGCTCGCCTTCTGGGGCATCGCGGCACTCGCGCTCGGCTGGTCCTTCCAGACCATCGAGATCATCCCGGAGTTCCTCTACGACGCACCGCAGCAGACGGTGGATCTCTTCGCGAGGATGTGGCCGATCGACTGGAGCTACTATGCCAGCACGGTGCAGACCGCGCTGGTCGAGACGCTGCACACCGCGACGCTCGGCACGATCCTCGCGATCCTTTTGGCGACGCCGGTCGCGCTGATGTGCGCCCGCAACGTCTCGACCTCGATCTGGGTCAACACGCTCGGCCGCTTCATCCTGGTCGCGACCCGCTCGGTGCACACCCTGGTCTGGGCGCTGCTCTTCGTCGCGGTCTTCGGCCCCGGCGCGCTCGCCGGCGTCATGGCGGTCGCGGTCCACTCGATCGGCTTCACAGGAAAGTTCCTGGCCGAGGCGATCGAAGAGGCCAAGCCCGGCCCGATCGAGGCGCTGCGCGCCGCGGGCGCACCCCGCCGCGCCGTGCTGCTCAAGGGCTTCTGGCCCCAGGTGAAGCCGGCCTTCCTCGCCGTCAGCCTGTTCCGCTGGGACATCAATGTCCGGGAGAGCGCCGTGCTCGGCCTCGTCGGCGCCGGCGGCCTCGGCGTCGCCCTGCAGGCGGCAATGGACAATCTCTACTGGGACCAGGTCGGCCTCGTCCTCGTGGTGATCTTCGCTGTCGTCGTCGTGACCGAACTCGTGACCTCCGTGATCCGCGCCCGCGTCATCTGACGGCGGTCGCAAGCCACCACGACCGACGGAAGCAAGGCCCGCGCGACGCAAGTTGCGCGGGCCTTTCCTTTGCCCGTCGCATGGCCGGCCGCCCCCGGGCGGCGCCCTCGGCACACTGCCGACCGCAGGGCCCCACGGCACTGCTGATGGTGCAGCACGCCACCGCCCAAGCGGGTGCCTTCCGCCGAGCGCGGCTGGTTGCGCTGCACCTTGCTGACGTGCGGCGCTGAGGAGACCGCAGCGGGCGGCGGCGCCCCATGCCGCCCGCGGCGCATGGGCCGGCAGTGGACTCAACGCGCAGTCCGCCGGACATGAAAAATCCCCGCCCGGCACCCGGGCGGGGATGACGCCGTCCCATCATGCAAGGCGGCGGGCGCTCCCGCTCACTCTCCGAAGCGCGTCGGCAGCCACATCGCGATCTCCGGGAAGGCGAGCAGGAAGCCGATTAGGGCGAACATGCTGAGCACGAAGATCAGCGAGCCCGCAATGACGTCCTGGATGCTGCCGCGGCCGCGGATCGCCTGGACGACATAGAGATTGATGCCGACCGGCGGGGTGATCAGCGCCACTTCCAGCAGGATGATCAGGATCACGCCGAACCAGATCGGGTCGTAGCCGAGCCCGATCACGATCGGCGCCACCAGGGGCGTGATCGTCACCAGCATCGACAGCGATTCGAGGAAGCAGCCGAGCACCACGAAGAAGGCGATGATCACCAGCATGGTCTGCAGCGGCGACAGGCCGAGCCCCGAGATGAAGCTCGTGAGCTGCTGCGACAGGCCGATCACCGACAGCACGAAGTTCAGGAAATAGGAGGCCAGCACGATCAGCATGATCATCGCTGTCGCCTTCATCGCGCCGATGAAGCACTCGTGCAGCAGCGCCAGTGAGAGGCGGCCATACCACCAGGCCAGGCCCAGCGCGAAGACAAGGCCGAGCGAGGCTGCCTCCGTGGGCGTGGCGAAGCCGGTATAGATCGAGCCGATCACGACCACGAAGAGCAGGATGATCGGGATGAGATCGGCGAGGCTGGCGAAGCGCTGCCGCCATGTGGCCTCGACCCGCTCGCCGCCATAACTCGGCTTCACGAGACAGATCACGACGATCAGCAGCGAGAACAGCGCCGCCAGCAGCAGGCCGGGGATGGTCGCGGCCAGATAGAGCTTCGGCACCGAGGTATTGGTGATCATCCCGTAGATGATCAGGTGGATCGACGGCGGGATCAGGATGCCGAGCGTGCCGCCGGCGGCAAGGCTGCCGAGGAAGAGCCGCTCATTGTAGCCGCGCCGGCGGATCTCCGGCAGCGCCACCGTCCCGATCGTCGCGGCGGTGGCGACGCTCGAGCCGGATGTCGCCGAGAACAGGGTGGAAGCACCGATATTGGCGTGCAGCAAGCCGCCGGGCAGCCGGTTGAGCCAGATCGCCACCGCTCCGTACATCCGCTCGGCGATGCCCGAGCGCAGCAGGAGCTCGCCGAGCAGGACGAAGAGCGGGATGCTGGTCAGGGTGAACTCGGTCGAAACCTTCCAGAAGATCTCCGAGGCCGCGAGGAAAAGCGGCAGCGGCGAGTAGATGAAGCTCAGGATCAGCGCGGTGATGATCAGCGTCGCCGCGATCGGCAGGCTGCTGGCGATGAAGAAGGCGAGAATGAGCGAGGCGTTCGTCAGCATCAGCGCTTCTCCTCGCGCGGGCCCAGGGCCTCCTGCGCTTCCTCCGAGGCCGACATGATCCCGAAGCGCACGGCCAGCTCGCGATTGCGCCCGGCAGCCAGGGCGATGCAGGCCTGCAGCGACGAGACGGCGAGGCCCGCCAGGAAGACCAGGATCCCGGCGAACCAGAGCAATTGCGGAATGACCAGCGGCACCTGCAGAACGCTGGCCGAACGCGAACTCATGCTCCAGGAGCCCGAGACGACGAGCCAGCCGCTGAATGCGAGGAAGGCCGCAGCGAAGCCCAGCGCCAGGATCGACAGCACGTCGAGCAGCGAACGGAGGCCCAAAGGCGCTTTCTGGTAGAGGAAGTCGATCCGGACATGGCTGCGGGCGTAAAACGCCTCGGCCAGCGACCAGGAGATCCCGATCGCGAAGATATAGCCGGCGATCTCGTCGACGCCGCCGATATTCTGGCCGATCGCATTGCGGGCGGCGACGTCGACCGTGACCAAAAGGCCGAGCAGGAGCAGACCCCAGCCTGCCGCCAGCAGCATTGCGCGCGCGAGCCACCGGAGGGCAGCGTCGGCCCGGTCCAGTACGCCGCGGTCTCGCCCCCCGGGGCGGGTCACCGGATCCATCAATCTCTTTCCTCGTGCTGATTGGGCGCGCATCGGGACAAAGCACTGCGATGCGATTGGCGGGCCGCGCGAACCGGTGGGTTGGCGCCAGGGCGAAAGACCGGATCGTGGCCCTTCTGGCAATGCCTGCCTGCCGACTCCCACAAACGATCTCGCCCGGCGCATGACGCGCCGGGCGAGAAAGCCATCAGGGAGC
>JAEXUU010000219.1 GCA_023452965.1 Pseudomonadota bacterium
GGCCTCTCCGAGGAGGAGGCGGTGGCGCTGATCGTCAACGGCTTCGTCAAGGAGGTGCTGCAGCAGCTCCCGATGGAGTTCGCCGTCGAGGCGCAGAAGCTGATCACGATCTCGCTCGAAGGCTCCGTCGGCTGATTTTTCACCAGCCTTCGTCCCGCGAGGCCGCCTGAGGCGTCGTCTCGCGGAATGCTGGGCTTGCTTCTGAAACGCATCCTTCGAGACGCGCGCTGCGCGCGTTCCTCAGGATGAGGGCTCAAGAAAGAACCAAACCAATGCTCGAAATTCGCAATCTGGTCGTCAAGATCGCCGACGAGGACAAGCAGATCCTCAACGGCCTCAACCTCACCGTTAATGCCGGCGAGGTCGCCGCGATCATGGGGCCGAACGGCTCCGGCAAGTCGACGCTGAGCTACGTCATCGCCGGCAAGGAGGACTATGAGGTCCTCGACGGCGAGATCCTGCTCGATGGCGAGAACCTCTTGGAGATGGAGGCCGATGCCCGCGCCGCCGCCGGCATCTTCCTCGCCTTCCAGTATCCGCTGGAGATCCCCGGCGTCGCCACCATGACCTTCCTCAAGGCCGCCATGAATGCGCAGCGCAAGGCGCGCGGCGAGGCTGAGCTCTTGACCCCCGACTTCATCAAGCAGGTCAACGCCGCGGCCGATGGCCTTGGTATCGCTCGAGATATGCTCCGCCGGCCGCTCAATGTCGGCTTCTCCGGCGGCGAGAAGAAGCGGATGGAGATCCTGCAGATGGCGCTGCTCGCGCCGTCCATGTGCATCCTCGACGAGACCGATTCCGGCCTCGACATCGACGCGCTGCGCATCGTCGCCGACGGCGTCAACGCGCTGCGTGCCAAGAATCGCGGCTTCCTGGTCATCACCCACTATCAGCGCCTGCTCGACCATATCGTGCCCGACACCGTGCACGTGATGTCGAACGGCAGGATCGTCCGGACCGGCGGCAAGGAACTGGCGCTCGAGCTCGAGAAGAGCGGCTATGCGTCCTATGGCGAGGCCGCGTAATGGCGATCATCACCCCGCTCAAGACCGCGGCCGAGCAGCAGCTCGCCGAGCAGTTCGCCAATGTGAAGGCGGAACTGCCGGGCGCTGGCGCCGTGCGCAAGCTGCGCGAGGACGCCTTCGCCGGCTTCGAGGCCAAGGGCCTGCCGCATCGCCGGCTCGAATCCTGGCGCTATACCGATCTGCGCTCGCTGGTGCGCGAGGCGATGCCGCTGGCGCGCCGCTCCGAGCGCCCGCAGGCGGTGGCTGACCGTCTCGCAATCCAGACCATTCCCGGGCCGCGCCTGGTCAGCATCGACGGCATCTTCAGCCCGGCCGATTCGGATCTGGACACCCTGCCGGAGGGCGTCACCGTCCGCAGCCTCGCCGAGGCGCTGACCGAGGCGCCGGAGGCGACGGCCGCCGCGCTCGCGCTGCCGGAAGTGGCGCGCGACGACAGCGCGCTGATGTTGAACGCCGCCTTCGCACGAGACGGCATCGTCATCGAGATCGCGCCCGGCGTGGAGCTCTCACGGCCGATCCTGCTGCTTGGCATCGATTCCGGCGCGAAGGAGACCGCGCAGTTCTCCCGCGTGCTGGTCACGGTCGGTGCCGGGGCGAAGGCCACGGTCGTCGAGCAGTGCGAGAGCGTCGGCCCGGCCCCGAGCCAGGTCAACAGCGCGCTGTCCTTTGCTGTCGGCGACAACGCCGAGGTCGAGCATGTCCGCATCGTCACGCGCCAGCGGCCGGAGACGGTGCTGGTGAAGTCGCTGCTCGCGGAAGTCGGAGCGCATGCCAGCTTCGCCTCGGTCGCGCTCGCGACCTGCTGCGGCGTGCTGCGCCAGCAGAGCTTCGTGCGCTATGCCGGCGAGCACAGCCGGGCGGCGCTGCGCGGCATCAACCTGCTGCGCAAGCAGGAGCACTCCGACGTCACGCTGGTGATGGACCATGCGGCCGCCCATGGCGAAAGCCGCGAGCTGTTCAAGAACATCATCGAGGGCGAGGCGACCGGCGTCTTCCAGGGCAAGGTCATCGTTCGCCAGCATTCGCAGAAGACCGATGGCGGCATGAAGAGCAATGCGCTGCTGCTCAATGACGGCGCAACGATGTTCAACAAGCCCGAGCTCGAGATCTTCGCCGACGACGTGGTCTGCGGCCATGGCGCGACCGTCGCGCAGATGGATGGCGAGCAGCTCTTCTACCTGATGGCGCGCGGCCTGCCGCGGCCGCAGGCCGAGGCGCTGGTGCTCACCGCCTTCGCCGGCGAGGTCACCGAGTTCGTCGGCGACGAGGCGGTGCGCGAGATCGTCATGCGCGAGATCGACCGCTGGCTCTCGCAGCGCGAGGCGGCGCCGAAGCCGGAGGCTGTCTGATGCCGTACGTCAACCTGCAGATCACCAAGGGCGCGAGCCGCGAGCAGAAGGCCGAGATCGTCAAGGAGTTCACGCAGACTCTGGTGCGCGTGCTCGGCAAGAACCCGCAGAATACCCATATCGTGATCCAGGAGATCGAGCGCGAGGATTGGGGGCATGCCGGCATCCTCGTCGCCAATCGCACGCCCGAGCCCGGAAAGGGTTGAGCCATGAACGTGATCGCGAAGCCCTACGACGTCCAGGCCATCCGCAAGGATTTCGCGATCCTCTCGCGCGAGGTCTACGGCAAGCCGCTGGTCTATCTTGACAATGCCGCCTCGGCGCAGAAGCCCGAGGCGGTTATCGAGGCGATGACGAAGCTGATGCGCGAGGACTATGCCAACGTCCATCGCGGCCTGCATTATCTCGCCAATGCCTCGACCGAGGCCTATGAGGCGGCGCGCGAGAGCGCGCGGCGCTTCCTCAACGCCGCCCATCTCGAGGAGATCATCTTCACGCGCTCCTCGACCGGGGCGCTGAATGCGGTCGCCTCCTCGCTCGGGCAGCACCTAAAGATCCAGGAAGGAGACGAGATCATCCTCTCGATCCTGGAGCACCACTCCAACATCGTGCCCTGGCATTACTGGCGCGAGCGCCACGGCGCCGTGATCAAATGGGCGCCAGTCGACGAGGACGGCAATTTCCTCGTCGAGGAATTCGAGAAGCTGATCTCGCCGCGCACCAAGGTGGTGGCGCTGACGCATATGTCGAACGCGATCGGCACCATCGTCCCGATCGCCGAGGTCGCGAAGATCTGCCAGAGCTACCGGATCCCGCTGGTCGTCGACGGCAGCCAGGGCGCGGTCCATCTGCCGGTCGACGTGCAGGCGCTGGGCTGCGATTTCTACACCTTCACCGGCCACAAGAACTATGGGCCGACCGGCTCAGGCGTGCTCTGGGGCAAGCGCGAATGGCTGGCCAAGCTGCCTCCGTACGAGGGCGGCGGCGAGATGATCCTGACCGTCAGCGAGGATGCGATCACCTATAACGATCCGCCGCACCGCTTCGAGGCCGGCACGCCGGCGATCATCGAGGCGGTCGGCCTCGGTGCGGCGCTCGACTACATGATGGCGCTCGGCCGCGAGAATATCGCCGCCCACGAGGCGCGCCTGCACGACTACGCCATGCAGCGGCTCGGCGAGATGAACTCGATCCGCATCTTCGGCAAGGCGAAGGAGAAGGGCGCGATCATCGCCTTCGAGATGAAGGGCGCGCACGCGCATGATGTCGCCACCGTGATCGACCGGGCCGGCGTCGCGGTCCGGGCCGGTACCCATTGCGCGATGCCGCTGCTCGCCCGATATGGGGTGACGTCGACTTGCCGTGCGTCGTTCGGCCTCTACAACACGCTGGAGGAAGTCGATAAGCTTGTCGAGGCCCTGCGCAAGGCGGAAGACCTCTTCTCCTGAACCGCCGATTGCCTGAACTGGAAGCGCCATGAGCGACACTGCCGAGCAAATCAAGCCGAACGCGCCCACGATGGGCGCCAGCACCGGCCTGCCGCCGGAGGAGATCGACCGGCTGACCGACGACATCGTCGCGGCGCTGAAGACGGTCTACGATCCCGAGATCCCGTCCGACATCTACGAGCTCGGCCTGATCTACCGGGTCGATATCTCCGACAATCGCGAGGTCACGATCGACATGACGCTGACCGCGCCCGGCTGTCCGGTCGCCGGCGAGATGCCGGGCTGGGTCGAGAACGCGGTGGGGGCCGTGCCGGGCGTCGCCGCGGTCACGGTCAACATGACCTTCGATCCGCCCTGGGACCAGTCCAGGATGTCGGACGAGGCGCGTGTCGCGCTCGACATGTGGTGAGCGGAAGCTCCGGCTGAGAAATT
>JAEXUU010000026.1 GCA_023452965.1 Pseudomonadota bacterium
GCGTCGTACTGCGCGATGTCCTGTCGGATTCCGGCCATGTCGTGCTGATGGAGAAGGGCACGCAGATCGTCGGCGAATATCGCGGCCAGGTCCGAAAAGGCTCCAAGCGCATGTTCGTGCTCTGGACGCGAGCTAAGACGCCGACCGGCGTCATCGTCGCGCTGGCCTCGCCCGCGACCGACGCCCTCGGACGCGCCGGCTTCGACGGCGAGATCGACACGCATTTCTGGGAGAGGTTCGGTGCAGCTCTGCTGCTCTCGATCGTCAGCGACGCCGCTGCGATCGGCCGCCAGCAACTCGAGGATGCGGATATCGAGATCCGCAACACGTCGGGCGCGGCCAACACGGCTGCGGGCATCGCCGTCGAGCGCTCGATCGACATCCCGCCGACGCTGAACAAGAATCAGGGCGAGCGGGTCAACATCTTAGTCGCCCGCGATCTGGATTTCTCCTCGGTCTATGATCTCAAACGAATCGAGAGCCGTTCGCGTATCCTCGATCGCACCGTGCAGGGCACCGAGATCGGGGTCGTTCCCCCATCCCGGGTCACGAAGCCATGATGGCGGGCGCGTTGCCCATCGACGTGGAGCCGACCGTCGGGTTGGCGCCAGGTATTGCGACCCCTCCGAGCGGTGGAGACCGGCGCGCCAGCCGTATCGTGCTCGAGCGCTATCTCGCGCCGCTCGCGCCCTTCCTTGCACAGGATGGCCTGACCGAGATCGTCGTCAATCGGCCAGGCGAAGTGTTTACGGAAGGGCCGGGCGGCTGGCATCACCATGAGCTTCCCGATCTCGGCCATGCCCATCTCATGCATCTGGCCACTGCTGCCGCTGGCTATACCCGACAGGACATCGGCCCCGACCATCCGATCGTCTCGACGACACTGCCGGGTGAGGAGCGCTGCCAGATCGTCGTGCCACCCGCGGTGCCGCCTGGAACCGTCAGCCTGACCATCCGAAAGCCCTCGACCGTTGCGATGACGCTGGAGGATTTTGAGAAGCGCGAGCTGTTCTCCGACATCCGCGTCACGAGCAACGACCTTTCACAGGATGAGCAGGAACTGGTGCGCCTGCGCGATGCCGGACAATGGCGCGAGTTCCTGGCGCTCGCCGTTCGAAGCCGCCGCAACATCATCATTTCGGGAGCGACCGGCTCAGGAAAGACCACGCTGTCGAAAGGGCTTATCGCCCAGATCCCGACGAGCGAGCGCCTCATCACCATCGAGGACACCGCCGAGCTCGTCGTCCCGCAGCCCAACCATGTCCGCCTGCTCTATGCCAAGGACGGGCAGGGCCTTGCCAGGGTCGGCCCGCGCGAACTGCTGGGATCCTGCCTGCGCATGCGGCCAGATCGCATTCTGCTGCAGGAGCTGCGCGACGGCACGGCGTTCTTCTACCTGCGTAACGTGAACTCGGGGCATCCGGGCTCGATCACGACGGTCCATGCCGATTCCGCGCGTCTCGCCTTCGAGCAGCTGACCCTGCTGGTGAAGGAGAGTGCGGAGGGCAGGGACCTCGCGCGCGACGACATCCGCAACCTCATGCGCCAGACCGTCGACATCGTCATCCAGATGAAACGCGAGCACGGCTGCTTCCGCATCACGGAGATCGATTATGACCCCATTCGAAAGCGCCTCGCCAGCGCGTAGGGTGCCGCTGCGGCTCGGCCTAACGATTCTTGGCATCGCCGTCTTCCTGTTCGTCGGTTCGAATGTCCTGCTGCTGGGTCTTCGCACGCATGATGGCGGCTTCCACTGGAACGAGCTTGCGCTCGCCTGGCCACATTACGGCACCAACGAGCGCCTCGACCGCTGGATAACCTTCGGCACGCTGGCCGGCACGATCGCGGCCTTCGGGCTGATGGGGGTCGTTCTGCGGACGAAACCACGACCACTGCATGGTGAGGCGCGCTTCGCCACCGAACGGGATGTTCGCCGCGCGGGTCTACGCGCCAAACAAGGGATTTTGCTCGGCCGGAAGGACGGCAAGTTCCTCTGCTTCGGTGGTCCCGAGCACGTCATGGTCTATGCCCCAACGCGCTCGGGCAAAGGCGTCGGCTATGTCATCCCGAACCTGCTGAACTGGCCGGATTCTGTCGTCGCGCTCGACGTCAAGAAGGAGAACTTTGACCGCACCGCCGGTTTCCGGGAGGCAAGCGGCCAGGCGGTCTTTCTGTTCGATCCGCTCGACGAACAGGGCCGCACGGCACGCTACAATCCACTCGCCTATGTCCGCCGCGATCCCGTCGATCTTTATGATGATCTTCAGCGTATCGCGGTGATGCTGTTTCCGGCCGAGAACCGAGCCGACCCATTCTGGTTCGAGACTGCCCGCTCGGCATTTGTCGCGATCGGCGGTTACGTTGCCGAAACGCCAGGTCTGCCCCTGACCATCGGCGAGATTCTGCGGCAGCTTTCCGCATCGAGTGACCTGAAGGCGCATTTCCTGGCCGCGATGAAGGAGCGCTCCAAGAGCACGGCGCCGCTATCGTCGCATTGCATCGGGGCGCTGAACGATTTTCTGTCGGCCTCCGAGAACACCATGAATTCGGTGCGCAAGACCACGACGGCGCGGCTCGGCCTCTGGCTCAATCCGCGCATTGACGCTGCGACCTCCGCGAATGATTTCGACCTGCGCGAACTCCGGTCACGGCCGATGTCGATTTTTCTCGGCGTGACGCCGGACAATCTCGATCGCATGGCGCCGCTGCTAAACCTGTTCTTCCAGCAGGTCATCGATCTGAACAGCCGCGAGCTGCCGGAGCAGAACCCAAAACTCAATCGGCGCGTCCTGCTGCTGCTCGACGAGTTCCCGGCGCTCGGCCATGTCGGCGTGCTGGCGAAATCCGTAGCCTTCGTCGCCGGTTACGGCATCCGCCTGCTCACGATCATCCAGAGCCCGGCGCAATTGCGAGCGACCTATGGCCCCGATCTCGCAAAGACGATCATGACCAACCACGCCATCGAGGTCGTGTTTGCGCCCAAAGAGCAGGACGTCGCCAATGAACTCTCGGAGCGCATCGGCTACGATACGGTCCAGGCGAAAAGCCGATCTCGTCCTTGGGGCCTGTCGTCGGGCAAGCGCAGCGAGTCGGTGTCGGATCAGCGCCGCGCGTTGATGCTGCCGCAGGAGCTCAAGCTGATTCCGTCGTCGAAAGCGTTCATCCTGGCGGCCAGCGTGCCGCCGATCATCTGCGATAAGATCATCTACTACGAGGACGCCGCCTTCACTGCGCGCCTCAAGGCACCGCCGGCGATCGCGCCCAACCGCGGCCCATCGAACATGCTGCTGGCGAGCGAGATCATTGAGCTCAAATCCGCTGTCGCTGAGTTGCAGGCAACATTCCGGACCCGGCCGATGACCGACGAGGAAATCGCCGATCCATCACTGATCCCGGATGACGCGACGTTTGATTTCGGCGACGTGCCCGTCGATCTGGAAGGCCTGTCGGAAGACGAGTTGAAGGACTGGTGCTCACAGGTGATCGATGCGGCGATCATTCCGGCGAAGGAAACGGGCGGAACCATGGGGGAGGTGCGCCGTGGACGGTGACCGTAAGACCGATGCAGAGTTCACGATCGAGCGCGGTGGTGAAAAAGAGCGGGGCGCCAGCACGTCCTCGCCGCGCGGTGCGTCAAACGTGCCTCCGAGAGAAAGAGCCGAGCAAGCGGAATTTGATCTTGGAGCAAAGGGCCAGCGCCAGGCCAACGCGGGCATGCCGGAGCGGCTCCGGCGAAAATACTATGTCGCGGAAGGCAACGCTGGCGCCGAGGCCAAGGTCTATGCCGACCCCAAGCGCGAGTACCTCGCATTCAAGGTGACCACCCAGCACATGGCGACGCGGCTCGAGGACGCAAGCGTCATCCGTGACATGGTGTCGATCGCGCAGCACCGGAACTGGAAGGAGGTCGAGCTTCGGGGATCGGAAGAGTTTCGGCGCACGGCATGGCTCGAGGCGTCTGTGCGGGGGTTGGCGGTTCGCGGTTATGAGCCCGATCCGGTTGATCGGGCCGCCTTAGCGTTCAAGACGAAGGCGGATGCTCAGCCAGCCAGAGCGCCATCGCAGCCTCAGCAACGCGACGCGGGAGCGTCGGAGACGGTTTTCGCCGCAGGGGTTACGACGACAAGACCCATCGAGGCGACGGTTCTTCCACCTGAGCGTCGCACGGATGCAAGGCCCCCCAGGTTTGGCGGAGCAGCGCCAATGCCCAGCCCCAGTGCTCCTGAGCGGGCATCGCCACTGGGAAAACCACATGCTGCGGAACAGCCTGCCGCCAGGCCGATCATTACGATCGACGTCGCCCCGTTCAGAATGGAACCGTCGGGCGAATCTACGCGCCCGCCCGGGCAGCGCCGTGCGGATTTGTTTCGCTCAGGTGATCATCGAAAAAGCGGAGGCGATGACGTCGTCAGCGCTGCACGATCGCAGTTTGCGGCGATCGAGCGGGTGTTGATCAAAGCCATTCGCGATCCGGAGTTGCGACGCTCGGTTCTGACTCATGCGAAGAAGCGGATTGCTGAGCAGCTGGAATGGGGTGGAGAATTCAAACATGCAGAATTAAGAGAGCGGACAAAACATCGTCCTACTTCCCCAAATCGCGGACCCGATGCGACACGCCAGAAGCGCTCAAATGTTTTGGATGTCTATCAGGAGCGTTGAAATTCACCGCAGGACGAGGCGCTAAAACGCCTTAAATCGAAGCCATGAGGCTGACGAGGCATGGAAATTATACTTGCAGAACATTGGGAAATCCGGTGGCGCTTACTCATAGTGTCGCGAACTTTCGTCGCCATCGTTCAGGTATAAGGCGCCGGATAACTGGAGGGTCCCCATGACGAAGCGCAAGCAACTGAAGCCTAGCTCCAAGCATCCGATCGAGATCAAACCATGGCACGGCCATCTGACGGTAAGCGTCAAGGGGCAGACGATCGCCGATACGAAGCAGGCCCTCCTGCTGAAGGAGGCGTCCTATGAGCCGGTTCTGTATATACCGCGCGAGGACGTGGACAT
>JAEXUU010000489.1 GCA_023452965.1 Pseudomonadota bacterium
ACCGGCAAGGATATCAAGGCCGGGGCGATGCCCCGGCCTTTTTCTTTCGGCTGAACATGTTTAGAGCGCAGCCCATGACCGATCAGCACGATCCCGACCGGGCCTTCTTCGGCCGGCGCAAGGGCAAGGGGCTGCGCGAAGGTCAGGCCGGCCGGATCGCGGAAGTGTTGCCGCGGCTGCGTCTGCCGGAAGGCGAGATCGGCGATCTCACCGCCCTGTTCCCGGTTCCCGTCGAGGCGGTTCGCCTCGAGATCGGCTTCGGCGGGGGCGAGCATCTGCTGCACCGGATGCGCGAGAGCCCGCAGATCGGCTTCATCGGCTGCGAACCCTTCATCAACGGCATGGCGAAATTCCTCGCCGTCATCGAGCGCGAGGGGCTGCGCAATATCCGGCTCTGGGATGGCGACGCTGCCCTGATGCTGCCGCGCCTGCCCGCCGGCAGCCTCGACGCGGCCGACCTGCTCTATCCCGATCCGTGGCCGAAGCGGCGCCAGCGCAAGCGGCGTTTCGTCTCCGAGCGGACGCTGGCCCTGCTGGCGCGGGCACTGCGGCCGGGCGGGCGCTTCCGCTTCGCCAGCGATATCGACGACTATGTCGGCTGGACGCTGGCGCGGCTTATGGCCTCGCCCGATTTCGACTGGGCCGACGAGAAGGCCGACGACTGGCGCAAGCCCTATCCTGGCTGGATCCGCACCCGCTACGAGGCCAAGGCGGTGAGGGAGGGGCGCGTTCCGAGCTACCTCACGGCGTTCCGTCGCGCATCCTGAGGAAGCCGAGCACGCGCTGGGCGGTGGTCGGGGTCAGGTTGCGGAAGCTGAGCCTTGCCCGCTCCAGCACCGGCGCCGACTTGCCGTCGCCCTTGCGCAGGCCGATCAGCGCCTTGGCGGTCTCCCAGGACCAGCCCATGCCGCGCGCGACCAGGAGGACGGCCTCGCGATCCGGCCCGAACACGATGTGCTCGGTCGCGGGCAGCGAGAGTCCGGCGAGCACCGCGACGCCGCAGATCGCGTGCTCGCCCGCGCCTGAGGTCGCGTATTGCGCGATGACGGTCTCGTCGAGTTTTCCGGCCTCGTTCAGGCCCTTGATATCGGCAAGCGCGACGCCGAACTTGCCGAGATCGCCGTTGATCTCGGCCTCCGTCGACACGGTCTCGGCACTGCGCTCGATCGCGCCGGCGACAGCGCCCGCCATGGCCGGCTCGAGCGAGGCCTCGAGGCGGCGCCGCGCCGAGTTCTTGGCGGCGGCCAGCAACTGCTCGGCGAGGTCGGCCGGCAGGTCGTCCCGCGTGCCCAGCGTCGCTTGCAGGGCGTCGTCCTGGGCCGCCCGCATCACGAGAACGCCCATGCCATGGCGCGAGAAGCGGGCGCTCGGGTTCGCCGCGACAGCATGGGTGACGACGCGGCCGCCGCGCAGGATCAGGAAATCGGTGACCGGCTCTCCCAGTTCCGGGCGCTCGGTGATGGCGAGCATGTGGTCGCGGCCCTTGGCGGCCGAGATCGCGACGAGGTCGTTGTCGCTGAGGCGCGGCGAGGCGACGAGCACCGGCCGCGCCACCGCGATCTCGTCGAGCGCGAGCTGGCGTACGACGCCGCTCGGCGCGTTCGGCACCTCCGAGAGCCGCTCCGACAATTCGATGCGGGCGCGCAGCTCGATCGCCCGGGCAAGGCGGCCGATGACGACGTCGAAGACGCTGATCTGGTCTTCGGCCATGCCGGTGGCCGTGCTCAGGAAGAGGTCGGTCAGCCTCGCCAGGATGGTGGCACGCTCCTCGCTCGAGCCGCGTGCCATCGTGGTTTCGAGGTCGCGCAGCAGCGCTCCGACGGGACTCATCAACGCAACCTCTTCACCAGAACGGGCGAGAGGCTAGCAGGCAAGAATGACCAGCCGGTTAGCGGAAACCAAGAAACGGCTGTCGACCGCCTCGCAACTTGCAAGATCGCCCGAACAGGACTAGATAGGGCGCCAACAGCTCTGGTTTCGGTGTAAGCCGGCGATCAAGAGCGGGCCCACCGGCCCGCTCTTTTTTGTTGGCCGAAGCCGTCCAGGCGTAGCGGTCGCCATCGGCGCCGCAGGCGAGATGATGGCGAGCCGGGCAATGGGCGAGCAGGACATGCAGGATCAGGAACAGCGGATCGTCGTCGAGACGGGTGTCGCCGCGCGCGTCGCGACGATCGTCGAGCCGGCGATCGCCGATATCGGCTATCGCCTCGTCCGCGTCCGCATCACCGCCCAGAACGGCTGCACCTTGCAGATCATGGCCGAGCGTCCGGATGGCACGATGACCGTCGAGGGCTGCGAGGCCGTGAGCCAGGCGGTCTCGCCCGCGCTCGATGTCGACGATCCGATCCAGGCGGCGTATCATCTCGAGGTGTCCTCGCCGGGCATCGACCGGCCGCTGGTCCGCCCCGGCGATTTCGAGCGCTGGGCCGGCCATCTCGCCAAGATCGACACCGGCGAGCCGGTTGCCGGCCGCAAGCGCTTCCGCGGCATCCTGCGCGGCGTCAGCGGCGGCGACGCCCTGCTGACCCGTGACGACGCGAAGTCCGAGGAAGAGCGCGATGTCGCGATCCCGATGCGGCTGATCGCCGAGGCGCGGCTGGTTTTGACCGACGCCCTCGTCACAGAGTCGCTTCGCCGCGGAAAGTCCGGCCTGCCGCCGGAAATGCCGCCGGCCGATGAGATCGCGATGCCGGCGCCCGGGCGCGGCAAATCGCTGGGACCGCGCGACCCGAAGGCCCGCAAGCCGGCCAAGGGTGGCAAGCCGTCTCCCGAGCAGAACCGAGAAGAAGAGGAGTGAGTGCAATGGCTGTCAGCGCCAACAGGCTCGAACTGCTGCAGATCGCGGACGCCGTCGCTCGCGAGAAGTCGATCGACCGCCAGATCGTGATCGACGCGATGCAGGACGCCATCGCCAAGGCGGCGCGCTCGCGCTACGGCGCCGAGACCGACGTCCATGCCGAGATCAACACCAAGTCCGGCGAGCTGCGCCTGGCCCGCCATCTCCAGG
>JAEXUU010000583.1 GCA_023452965.1 Pseudomonadota bacterium
CTGCAGGCCCATGATGAAGCAGAGTAGTGGCGCGGCCAGCACCAGAAGACCGGGAAAGCTGCCGCTGGCGCTGCCGAGCGCGCCGAACAGCAGAAGCAGGGCGGCTTCCAAGCCGAGCGGGTAGGCATATTGCCTGCCAGGAGCGTTGCGCCGCCCCCAATTGATCAGGACGGCCGAACAGGCAGACCCTGACACGAAGGTCACGAGCGCGGTGACACCGACCAGCACGATCCCAAGCGAACCCAGGACGAGATTGTCCGCTATCGAAGAGACAAACCCCGTCACATGCGAGGTGTACTGACCGACGGCCAGAAAACCGCCGGCATTGATAGCACCTGCAATGAACGCCAGGGTGTTCCCCAGGAATTCATCGGTGGCGAGGGTGCGCTTGTGAGCGGCGACCCAGTGAAAGATGCGAAATCTCGGCAGGATGGCGGTCTTACTCGGTCTTGGCTCGAATGCTGAAGCGATCCATTGCTGGTGTGCAACGGATGCATCAAGCGTTTCGACGCACTCCAGCTATGCAGGTTCAGAGGTAATCGGCTAGCCGGACTGGGCGTGCCCTGATCGATGCCGGGAACTGGCTCACAATCGCGCTCGCGCGACAGGCAGTGGCTGATCGTCCGTATCGCCTAGGAAAATATGTCATTTGACGGTGCGCGACCAGCTCAAGGGCGTAAGCTTTGGTGATGAGCGAGCTTCCCGTCAGTCTGGTTCCCGGACTTGTAGACCGGTTCGCTGCTCTCCGGGGTGCAGTCGAAACCGCCCTCGAGGCTTTGGGCGCGAATCCGGAGAGTGCGGTTGACATGGGGCGCTTCATTCGAGCGCAGAAAGATGCCGTCGAAATACTGCGGGAAGTTACGGCGATGCAGGATGGCACGGTTCTGGGTGATCAGGCCGTAGCACCTCTGGAGCCATCGCCGACGTGATCGGGATTTGCTTCGCGCCCTAGCGGCGTGACGCTTGCCGCTGGTCATTCGAACCGCGGATGTACCGGTCGCTCGACCGAGCGGCAGGCTGATTATCGAGTTGCAGGTGCGTCATGGAGCATGGCCGCGTTGAGTACATAGCCCGAGCATTAGCGCGCTCGGCTGGCTTCGACCCTGACGAGCTGATCCTGCCCGATACCTTGGTGTCGCATGCCGTCTCAATGACGCCGGCAGCCGATCCCATGCCGGCATGGCGGAGATTTCTCCACGCCGCACAGATGCACTGCGATGCGAGAACCGATCTCGAGGGCCCTCTGACCAAGCTGAAGCGCCGGCCAGCGAGAAGCGCATCGATTTGATTTGCGAAACCACAAGGACCTGGCTCGAAGATGAATACGCCCCGCCGACGTAGTCCTCACAATCCGTTCACCCGTGCCCTCGATCGCCTTGTTGAGGCAGATCGCGTTGAGGCTGAGAAGCGTGCAGAACGCGCCGCTCGACGAAATGCCGTCGATCCCAGCCAGCAACCCACGGCGGAGGGGATCGTCGAGTTTCCGCGCCGCAACCGCTGATTGCAGCGCGACTCGAACGCCAGTGGAGGAGCGGCTCCGGCATGCAGCCGGAGCCGAAGGAAATCAGGCTGCCTTGGCCAGGGCCTGCTTGTTGATCTTGCTCTCGCCGAGCTGGGACAGCGTCTGATCCGTCTTCATCTCCTCGGTGAGAGTCTGATCGAGAAGCTTCGCAGCATTGGCCATCCCGAGCTGCTGGGCCCAGGCCTTGAGCGTCCCGTAGCGAGAGATCTCGTAGTGCTCCACCGCCTGCGCCGCGGCCAGCAGTCCAGCGTCCAGAGCTGGGCTGCCTTCGAACTCTTCGATAATCGATTTTCCTTCATCGATGATGCCGAGGATGGCGTCGCAGGTCTTGCCGCGCGGCGCCTTGCCGATGATTTCGAACACATCCGCGAGACGCTCGACATGCATCTCGGTTTGGTCGCGATGCTTCTCGAAAGCCTGCTTCAGCTCAGGTGCCGTCGCCGCCTTCGCCATTTTCGGCAAGGTCTTCAGGATCTGTTTCTCCGCGTAATAGATGTCCTTGAGGGTATCGAGGAAGAGGTCGTTCAGGGTCTTGGGTTCGCTGGCCATCGTGGTTCCTCCTTGGCTGGAAACGCGCCGATGAAACGGGAGAGCGAGCTCCATGTTCCGGCCGGATTCGGGGTGCGGACCGTGACCTTGCGGCAGGGTCCTGGCGCTCCGGCGAGGCGCTTCGACGCGGCGGATATGTCCCACTTCGTCGCTTGGGAACCTCGGTCAATCTCTCGTGTTCGGAGAGCATGGTTGGAGTTTCGGACATGCAGATCGAGAACAACGACGAATACGAAGCAGCCGCTGCGCGCGCCAATGCGTTAAGCGCCGCACCTGAGGGCTCCAAGGCGGCTGCTGAGCTGGCGGAGCTCGTCGCTGCACTTCGCGAATGGGAAGCCCGCCGCGAGCCGCAAGGCCACGGGCCAGAGGATAATCCTGCTCCAGGCACCAATCAGAGCCCCGACGATCTGCCGTTTTCGGGGCTGCCTGGGAATCTGGGCAAGCTTCGAGAATGAGACGGGAGC
>JAEXUU010000590.1 GCA_023452965.1 Pseudomonadota bacterium
GGTATAGACGCCGGTGGTGTCGGCAGTGCGGGGCTTTATGATGCCGCGTGAGCGGGCGAGGGCCGGCAAGGATATGGCCATCGACGAACCTCCATCCTCAGGCGACCGCGACGAGCTCGACGATGCGGTCGATCACCTGATTGGCGGTGGTGCCGCCGGCATGGGCTTCGTAGGAAAGCACCAGGCGGTGGCGAAAGACGTCGTGCACGGTCGCCTGCACGTCGTCGGGCGTGACGAAGTCGCGGCCGTTCAGCCAGGCATGCGCCCGCGAAACTTTGTCGAGGCCGATGACGCCGCGCGGGCTGACGCCGACCTGGAGCCACTTGGCGAGATCCTTGTCGACCTTGTCGGGATAGCGCGTCGCCATCACCAGCGCGACGATGTAGTTCTCGATCGCTTCGGAAACGGTGATCGCCGAAATTTCCTTGCGCGCCACAAAGACCGCGTCCTGGGCGAGCTTCTCGGTCGCATGGTTGTTGGACTTGGCGTTGGTTTCCTCCGAGCGTACGAGCCGCATGATGTCCGCCTCCGAGGCCGCATCCGGATAGTCCACCTGGATGTGCATGAGGAAGCGGTCGAGCTGCGCCTCAGGCAGCGGATAGGTGCCTTCCTGCTCGATCGGGTTCTGGGTCGCGAGCACCATGAAAAGCGGCGGCAATTCGTAGCGCTTGCCGGCCACGGTGACGTGACGCTCCTCCATCGCCTCGAGCAGGGCGGACTGGACCTTGGGCGGAGCGCGGTTGATCTCGTCGGCGAGGACGAGATTGGCGTGGATCGGGCCCGGCCGAAAGGTGAAGGTGCCCTCCCGCTGGTCGTAGATGTCGACACCGGTCACGTCGGAGGGCAGCAGATCCGGCGTGAACTGGATGCGGCTGAAGTCCGATTCGAGATTCTTCGACAGGCTCTTGATCGCACGGGTCTTGGCGAGGCCCGGCAAGCCCTCGAGCAGGACGTTGCCATTGGCGAGGAGCGCGACGACGATGCGTTCGACGACGCGCTCCTGACCGATAATGTCCCGGTTGATCCGGCGCTGGAGGTCCCCGACGGCACTGCGTACGCTCGGTCCGGTTCCGTCCATCGCCCGTTCCCTTCGGCCAGCATCGGGAGATTCTGCCGAGCGAGGCGGGCAAGTCACTCCTGTAACCGTTACAGCCCCAGTTCGCGCACCCCCTCGCCTGCTCGCCCAAGCGCGGCGAGCATGAGCCGGCCCACGGCTCGGCAATACTTCGAGCGGCCGCAGCCGGACCGCTCGACGTGCATCTGCGTCATGGGTTCTGCGGGAGCAGGTCGTTCCCGAAGAAGTCGGTCTGTCGCGTCGCGCTGGTCTGATTGGCCCGGACATAGGCCGGCCCACCGGTCCGCGCCGGGTTGGGGCCGGGGTCGAGATAGCTGCGCTGCGGCGGTTGGACAGAGGCAGGCGAAGGCGCTGGCGCCAAGACCGGCGGCGCCTGCTCGGCGGTCGTGGTGCAAGCGACCAGGGGCAAGCAACACAAAAGGGCAGCCGGCAGGCGGAAGGACTTCAGCGCGTATTTCATCCGATCCTCGACAATTAAAGACAAACCCTGGCCATGCGGCGCTGTGAGGATGCGGCCCCTTCGCCGCGAGAGCAAGGGGCCGCGTGGGTCAGCTCAGCGTACGGCTCGCAGCTGTTCCTCGATCTTGGTCAGGTTGAAGGAGCCGGGCGTCTGGCTCGGCGGATAGTCCTTCATCGTTTGCAGGAATTTCGCGGCAAGCGCCTGGATCGGAACAATGACGAAGACGCGCTCCAGGAACCAGTCATTGTAGACGTTGGCATTGTGCTGCGCCTTCTCGAACGGGTCGCGGCGGAGATGGAACAGCAAGGGCACGCGCAGTTCGGTGAAGGGCTCGCGCCAGACGCCGAACGCCTGTCCGCGGTTCTCCAGGAACACGACCTTCCAGTCCTCGTAGCGCGCCGCCACGACCTGGCTGTCGTCATTGACGTACCAGAACTCCTTGCGCGGCGATTCCTTGGTCTTGCCAGTGAGATAGTCGAGCTGGTTGTAGCCATCGATATAGTTCTTGTAGGGCCGGCCATTGAGCGTGACGCCCTTGAGAAGCTGTTCCGCGATATCCGGCGCGCCCGCTACCGCCGCGAAGGTCGGCAGCCAGTCCTCATGGGCCACGATGCCGTTCAGCGTCGTACCTGCCGGGAACTTTCCCGGCCAGCGGATAAAGGCCGGCACGCGATAGGCGCCCTCCCAGTTCGAGTTCTTCTCGCTGCGGAAGGGGGTGGTTCCCGCGTCCGGCCAAGTATTGTAGTGCGGGCCGTTGTCCGTCGAGTAGAAGACGATCGTATCGTTGGCGACGCCGAGATCGTCGAGCACCTTGAGCAGCTCGCCGACCATGCCGTCATGCTCGACCATGCCGTCCGAGTAGTCGTCCTGTCCGGACTTGCCCTTGCTCGCCGGCTTGATGTGGGTGCGGAAATGCATCCGCGTCGCATTCCACCAGGTGAAGAACGGCTTGTTGGCGCGGACCTGGCGCTGGATGAAATCCTTCGCGGCGGCCAGCGTCTCCTCGTCGATCGTCTCCATCCGCTTCTTGGTCAGCGGCCCGGTATCTTCGATCTTGCCGTCGGCCGAGGCCTTGATCACGCCGCGCGGGCCGAACTTCTTGCGGAACTCGGGATCCTTCGGATAGTCGGGGTTTTCCGGCTCCTCCTCGGCATTCAGATGGTAGAGGTTGCCGAGGAACTCGTCGAAGCCGTGCTGGGTCGGCAGGTGCTCGTCGCGGTCGCCCTGGTGGTTCTTGCCGAACTGGCCCGTGGCGTAGCCGCGCGACTTCAGCACGGTCGCCATGGTGACGTCGGTCTTCTGCCAGCCTTCCTTGGCGCCCGGCAGCCCGACCTTGGTCATGCCGGTCCGCACCGGAACATTCCCGCCGATGAAGGCGGCACGCCCCGCGGTGCAGCTCTGCTGGCCGTAATAGTCGGTGAAGCTGACGCCTTCCCGGGCGATCCGATCGATGTTCGGCGTCATGTAGCCCATCATGCCGCGATTATTGTGGCTGATGTTCCAGGTGCCAATATCGTCGCCCCAGATGACGAGGATATTCGGCAGCCGGCCTGAGCCGCCGCTCGCCTGAGGCGTCGGAGCCGGCTGCTGCGCCTGGGCCTGTGTGCCGGCCGCGGCGGCGGCCACGAAGGCCGTTCCCGACAACAGGATGCGGCGGCGGTTGAGGTCGATGTCGTCCCTTGCAGTCGCAGTCTGGTCGGTCTTGTTCGGGTCTGCTGTCATCGAACATCCTCCTTGTGCTTCTGTGGGGACTACTCAAGATGCCGGCCTGACAACGCAGCGGAAGCCGACATGGCTTGTCGAGGTGTCGACCGGTTCGGCATGCCGGGCGGCGGGACGGTAGCGGCGGCAATAGCTCGGCGCGCAAAGATGCGAGCCGCCTTTCAGGACCTTGCGCGGGATAAGGATCTCCGGCTGGCGCGGATCGTAGCTGTCCGCTTCCGGCCCCCCGCGAGGGTTCTGCGGCACACAGCAGGCCTTCGGCGCATCGGCCTGATGGCGGGTGGACCAGAAATCGGAGGTCCATTCCCAGACATTGCCGATCATGTCGTAGAGCCCGTAGCCGTTGGGCGGATAGCTGCCGACAGGCGAGGTCCGGGCCCAGCCATCGTCCTTGGTGTTCTCGTGCGGGAAG
>JAEXUU010000601.1 GCA_023452965.1 Pseudomonadota bacterium
GGTTCGAGTCCTCTCCTGGGCACCACTCTTTCTCTTCAGCAAAGAGAAAGAGTTCCGCATCAAGAAGCGCAGCTCCGGCACCGCATTTGTCTTGCGGTTGCATTGAGAGGCTCCTCGGATGCCACGACCCGTCACTACCAAGACGGGTTTTTTACTTTCATAATACGAAGCAGGCACTGGCCTTTTGCCGCCCCGCCAAAGGTGGCGGGCCAGCCCGTCTGCAGGTTACGAAAGAGCGCTTCCGCTCGCGCCGAATGCCCTTGCAAGCCCCCTGCGAATCACCGGGGCAAGCGAAGGCTGCGAGCAGAGCCGACATATTGTCGAACCTCGCTGCCGCCAGGACCGGAGCCGCCCGCTGGCCATGGGCCGTGGGGCGCCCCGCCCTGCGATAGATCCTGGAGCGCCCGCGAGGGTCTATTCCCATCTCCGCAGCCCAAAACCTGCGTCCGCTGCGACCATGGCGATGCTTGACCTTGGCGCCCCTCTCGGCATGGAAGAGGGCGAGGCGTCCTGCGACGCATTGCCGAGCTATATGGGCCGCGACCGGAGAGCCTTGACGGCAGCCGCGGCGGCGGAGCGATCAAGAACGGGTTTCGAGATGTCGAGAATTGCGAACGCGGCCCTGCGCGCGAAGGTCATGGGCGCAGAGGATGCAGCGGCGCTCATTGAAAGCGGCATGACCGTCGGCCTGAGCGGCTTCACCGGCTCGGGCTATCCGAAGGCGGTACCGCTCGCGCTGGCGGCACGCATCGAGGCGGCCCATGCGGTCGGCCATCCGTTCCGCGTCAAGGTCTGGACCGGCGCCTCGACCGGCCCGGAGCTCGACGGCGCCCTGGCCAAGGTCGACGGCATCGAGTTCCGCCTGCCCTATAATTCCGACCCCATCGCCCGCGAGAAGATCAACAGCGGGCAGATGGACTATTTCGACATGCACCTCTCGCAGGTGGCGCCGATGGCCTGGCAGGGCTTTCTCGGCCCGCTGGACGTGGCGGTGGTCGAGGTCACCGGCATCCGCGAGGACGGCTCGCTCATCCCCTCCTCCTCGGTCGGCAACAACAAGACCTGGCTCGACCGCGCCGACAAGGTGATCCTCGAGGTCAACCGCTGGCAGAGCGCCGCGCTCGAAGGCATGCACGACATCTATTACGGCACGGCCCTGCCGCCGCACCGGGTGCCGATCCCGCTCGTGAAGCCGCAGGACCGCATCGGCGAGCCCTATCTGCGCTGCGACCCCGCCAAGATCGCCGCGATCGTCGAGACCGACGCGCCGGACCGCAACCTGCCTTTCTCGCCGCCGGACGCGACGGCGAAGGCCATCGCCGGCCATCTCATCGCTTTCCTCAGCCATGAGGTGGCGAAGGGGCGCCTGCCCGCCTCGCTGCTGCCGCTGCAATCGGGTGTCGGCAACATCGCCAACGCCGTCCTTTCCGGCCTGCTGGACGCGCCATTCGACAAGCTGACCTCCTACACCGAGGTCATCCAGGACGGCATGATCGACCTGATCGATGCCGGCAAGCTGCCGCTCGCCTCGGCCACCGCCTTCTCGGTCAGCCCGGAGGCGGCCGAAAAGATCAATGCCGGGATGGCGCGCTACCGCAACCACATGATCCTGCGGCCGCAGGAGATCAGCAATCATCCCGAGCTGATACGCCGACTCGGCTGCATCGCCATGAACGGGCTGATCGAGGCTGACATCTACGGCAACGTCAATTCGACCCATGTGATGGGCTCGCGCATCCAGAACGGCATCGGCGGTTCCGGCGACTTCGCCCGCAACGCCTATATCTCGATCTTCATGACGCCCTCGACCGCCAAGGGCGGCGCGATCTCGGCGATCGTGCCGCAGGCGAGCCATGTCGATCACATCACGCAGGACGTGCAGGTCATCGTCACCGAGCAGGGCCTCGCCGATCTGCGTGGCCTCAGCCCGAAGCAGCGCGCCCGCGCCGTCATCGCCAACTGCGCGCATCCGGACTACCGGCCGGCGCTGGAAGACTATTATCGCCGGGCCCAGGCCGGTTCCTACGGCCTGCAGTCGCCTTGCCTGCCCGGCGAGGCGCTGTCCTGGCACCAGCGCTTCATCGAGACCGGCAGCATGCGAGGCTGAAGAACCCGCCGGATATCGTCGCCCTCCGCGCCAGCGCAGCCTTGGGCGCGACGCCCGTTCGAAGTCGACTGCCCGAAGACGCCATCTCCTCACGCATTTCCCCGCCTGACAGCAGCGTAAGGTCAGCGCCGATCCAAGCGGCGATTGGCGCCCGTTTCAATATTGCTGGCCGCTCGATGTTCGGCGAGCCTTAGTTACTTGAATTTAAACCAGTTCAAGTATCTTCTGCGCCTGCTTGCCATGCGGTTGCGCCGGCAAGCTCGGTCGGCTCGTGGCGAGCGGAGAATCCGGCGTGAAGACAGGTCTGTCCCGCAGAGGCTTCCTCAAGGCCGGAGCAGCCGGCGTCGCCATCAAGATCTCGCTGCTGCCTGCCCCCACCCAGGCGCAGCTTATCGAGACGCCGCCGCGTCCCGGCGCCGATTGGCTTTCCGGCGGCAAGCCGAAATATCGGCTCGACGCCATCGCCAAGGTCACCGGCGGCAAGACCTTCACCCGCGACTACCGCGCCCGCGATCTGGAAGGCTGGCCGACGGACCAGGCCCACGCCTTCATGCTCCATGCGACGCGGGTCGACCGCGTCTTCGACGGCGTCGACCTTTCCCTGCTCGGCGAGGACCTCAAGCCCGACCGGCTGGTACTGCAGGAGGACCTTATCGCCGACGGCGTCGCAATGCCGGCGCCGTGGCCGGGCTTCTATGGCGACGTCTTCTTCGTGCCGAAAGGGCAGACCGCCCGGCTGCTCGGCCAGCCCGTCGCGATGCTGATCTATCACGACTTCGCTCGCTATGACGCGGCCAAGCGCAAGCTGCGCTTCAACGACAAGGTCGTGCGCTATGGCGCGGAAGGGCCCTCAACCACGCCCGGTCCCTATGGCGCGGCGCGCTATGTCCGGATCGACGGCGGCAATCCCGATGCCGAGGACCGCTATTCGGCGCTGAAGGACACCACGATCCGCGCCGGTTTCAAGGGCACGCAGCCGCAATGGCCTGCCGCCGGCGAAGGCGACGCGATGGCGCGCGGCATGGCGGCGGCGGCCGAGATCGAGCGCGAGATCGCCAATGCCGGCGACGACGTGCTGGTGCTGCGGCGCTCCTATTCGACCCAGTCGGCCGATGCCTCCGCCATGGAGGCCGACAACGGCAATGTCTGGTATGAGCGCGGCACCGGCGTGCTGCATGCGCTGATCGCGACGCAGTCGCCGCACGAGGTCGCCGAGATGGCGGCCCATATGCTGTCGAAGTCGACATTCGCGCTCGGGAGTATCGACCTCAGGATCGGCTACACTGTCGGCTACGGCACCAAGGACCACGCGCTCTTCCCGTTCTTCTGCGTGCTCGCCGGCCTCTATGGCGAGGGGCGGCCGGTCCGGCTTGCCAATGACCGCTACGAGCAGTTCCAGACCGCGCTGAAGCGCCATGCCTTCCAGATGGAGAAGGTCATGGTGATCGATCGCAAGACCGGCAAGTTCCGGGCGATGACCGGGCGCTACCAGAACGACGGTGGCGGGCGCGAGAACTTCTCGGTTTCCGTCGGCACGGTCGGGGCGACGGCGGCGCAGTCGATCAATTATCTGCCGAAGAGCGATTTCTCGGCGGCGATCCTGTCCTCGCGCGCGGT
>JAEXUU010000619.1 GCA_023452965.1 Pseudomonadota bacterium
ACCCACGACGGAGACGACATGAAGCTCTTGGCTACCACCGCGACAATGCTGGCGCTCGGCCTCGCCCAGGCGCAGGCCCAGTCCTGCGAGGGCAATTTTTCCGTGGTCGGTACGCCGATGCTGACCGGCCTGACCTACAAGACCTGGGACAGAATCGCCAAGCGCGCCCCGGCCGCGGTGCTCAAGGACCTCGCCGCTGCCGTCTCGGCCGAGGGCTTCGCCGATATCCGCATCGACAAGGCCACGAGCTCGGTGCTCGCGGTGCAGGAGACCTCCGGCTCAGGCCGTCCGCAGACCTTGCGCATCACCGCCCGCAAAAGTGGCGGCGGCACACGCGTCGATGCCGCCTTCGTCGTCCAGCAGGGCCAGCTCGCGCCGGAAGCCTATACGCGCGCCGCGCTTTGCCGCGTCATCGACGGCGGACGCGGCTGAGCGCCGCGACATTATCAAGAGCAGCGACATTCTTGCCCGAATCCGGCATTAGGCCGTCCCGCTGCCCGCATGCGGCGGGACGGACAAAGATCGATGAGCATGATGACACGTTCGGGCGCAGCCCTTCTGACCGCCCTGTTGCTGGCCGGCTGTGCCACCCAGCAGCGCGAGACCGCCGCACCGAATGCAAAGCGGCAGGAACGCCTCGCCGCCGTCAGGCTCGATTCGGCCGAAGCGGTCCGCATCCTCAACGCCCATCGCGCCGAGCGCGGCCTCGGCGCAGTTCGGCTCGACCCGGCGCTGACCACCATGGCCCAGCGCCAGGCCGATGCGATGGCGGCAAATGACAGCCTCTCGCATGACGCCGCCGGCACCTTCAACGCGCGCGTCCATGCTGCCGGCCTGGACACGGTGCGCGCGGCCGAGAATCTCGGCGCCGGCTATTTCTCGCCCCAGGAAGCCTTCGAAGGCTGGAAGAAATCCTCCGGCCACGCCGCCAACCTTGTCATGCCGCAGGCGACGCGCATGGGCATCGCCCTCGCCAAGAATCCGCAGACCCGCTACGGCGCCTGGTGGACGATCGTGCTGGCTGCCGAGCCGGAAAAGCGTCAGGAACTCTCCGCCGGGCCGCTCGTGCCGGCCGCCGGCCGCGGCACCACGACCTTCCGCTGGGGGCCGTCGCTCTGAGCGCCGCGGCTAGCGCGTGACGCAGCCGCAGACCGAACGCCCCGGTCCGATCGTCTGCCAGTTGCCGTTCCAGCGGCCGACCCGATTGCAGACGCCGGGGCATTTGTTCTGCGCATCGCCATTGTGCCAGATCGGCCCCGCATCGACCTGCACCGTGCGCGGTCCGCGCGGCCTGTCCCAGCCGCCGCGGCGCTGATCGACGCCGCGATCGCCAGAGCCGTATCCGTAGCCGCCTCCGCTCCAGCGGTTGCCGCAATTGCAGATCGCCTCGAAGCCCGGCCCGGTCTGGCGCCAATTGCCGTCCCAGCCGTCGCGCCCGCAGACGCGCGGGCATTTGCCGCGCGCATCGTCCTGATTCCAGCCCGGCCCGGCCCGGCGCCATTCGGCCTGCGCAACGGAACTGGCGAAGCACAGCATCACGGCGAGAAGGATGCGCGAGAGCAGTTTTGGCATGGGCGGCCTCGTTCGAAATCGACCCCAATCTGACGCAAGGGCATGAAACCAGTCCATTGTGCTTCTCCGGGCGACCGCCGCAGACTGAACGACCCGTTCCCGAGATGGCTCGACTTCTTGGCATCGCCTGGTAGCGCTGCGTCAGCCCGGCCAAACCGCCCCCTTTACAAACCGCCCCGGCTGGTGATGGCTCTCGTCTTTAACGGGAGCCTTTCCTCATGACCTTCGAAACCTGGGCCGCCTTCGCCGCCGCCACCGCCGTCCTGCTCGTCATTCCCGGCCCGACCATCCTTCTTGTGATCTCCTATGCGCTCGGCCAGGGCTGGCGCACCGCCTTCCCGATGGCGGTCGGCGTCGCTCTCGGCGACTTCACCGCGATGACCCTCTCCATGCTCGGCGTCGGCGCCCTGCTCGCGACGTCGGCGACGATCTTCACCGCCCTGAAATGGATCGGCGCCGCCTATCTCATCTATCTCGGCATCAAGCTCTTCCGAGCCGGTGGCAGCCTGAACGCCGAGCCGCGCAAGGACGCGACCTCGGCGTGGAAGATGCTCGGCCATGCCTGGCTGGTGACGGCGCTGAACCCGAAGGGCATCACCTTCTTCGTCGCCTTCCTGCCGCAGTTCCTCGATCCGAAGGCCGATTTCTGGACGCAGATGCTGATCTTCGAGGCGACCTTCATCGGCCTCGCCTTCGCCAATGCGCTCGGCTACGCGCTGATCGCCTCGCGCGCCCGCTCCGTGGTCAGCAATCCACGGGCCATCGGGCTGTTCAACAAGGCCGGCGGCACCCTGCTGGTCGGGGCCGGGATCGCGACGGTCGCGATGCGCTCCGGCAGCCACTGAGAGGCGCGTCATGGCCGCCCGCGACAGCGCGACGCTCGGCTTCTACGCCGAAGAAGCCGAGACCTATGCCGGGCGCGAGCGCGAAGCCGACCGCGCCCGCATCGAGCGCTTCGCCGGCCTGCTTCCGGCCGGTGGGCAGGTGCTCGAACTGGGCTGCGGCGGCGGCCAGGACAGCGCGGCGCTGCTGGCGCGCGGCTTCGACGTGACGCCGACCGACGGCTCGCCGGAACTCGCCGCCCAGGCCGCGCTCCGGCTCGGGCGGCCGGTAGCGGTCCTGCTCTTCGAGGACCTCGCCGCCAGCGCGGCCTATGACGGCATCTGGGCCAATGCCTGCCTGCTGCACGTGCCGCGCGCCGCCCTCCCCGCCATCATCGCGAGGGTCCACGCCGCCTTGCGGCCGGGCGGCGCCTTCTATGCCAGCTTCAAGGCCGGCGATGCGGAAGGGCGGGATCGTTTCGGGCGCTACTACAATTATCCCTCGGCCAAATGGCTGCGCGCAACCTATGGCGCCGAGGCCTGGCGCAGCCTCGATATCGCGGCGGAATCCGGCGGCGGCTATGACGGCGAACCGACCCGCTGGCTGCACGCCTTCGCGATCAAGAACGCTTGAACGCAGGTGTTTCCTCTGCTTTCCCGCCAAGCCTGCGACTTGAAACCATCCGATCGCCGCCCACATCGGCTGTCATGAACCGCCGCAAATTTCTCCGCTTCCTCGGAATCCCCGCACTTTTCGCCTCCGGCGGTGTCGCCTGGGCCTCCTATGCCCGCTCGCGCAATCCCTATTACCAGGGGCCGGTCAGCGACCATTTCAACGGGCTGACCTTCAGCGACGGGCGCCCCGTGACCAAGGGACTGCTCGACTTTCTGCGCTGGCAGACCGGCGACCGGCAGAAGGAAAAGTTCCCGGAGCACTTCCCGGCGCCGCCGCAGGACAAGCCTCCGGCAAGCGTCGAAGGCCTGCGCGTTTCCCATCTCGGCCACGCCTCCTTCCTGCTCCAGGCAGCCGGCCTCAACATCCTGGTCGACCCCGTCTATTCGGAGCGCGCGAGTCCCTTCTCCTTCTTCGGGCCCAAGCGGGTAAACGCTCCCGGCGTCGCCTTCGCCAACCTGCCGAAGATCGACGTCGTGCTGGTGACGCACAATCATTACGACCATCTCGATGT
>JAEXUU010000770.1 GCA_023452965.1 Pseudomonadota bacterium
GCCGCCGGTGCGGCGCCGGCCGGCGCGATCGCACTCGACGAGGTGGTCGTCGACGGCGCGGGGCTGCCACCACCGACCGGAACGATCGGTCAGCCTCCCGTTCCCTATGCGGGTGGGCAGGTCGGAACCGGCACGAGGCTCGGCTTCTTCGGCAACCGCTCGGTGATGACGACGCCGTTCAACGTGACGGGCTATACCGACAAGCTGATGCGGGACCAGCAGGCCCGCTCGCTCGCCGACGTCGTGCAGAACGATCCGTCCGTGCGCAACGATGCTCCGGCGTTCAGCGAGCGCGATTCCTTCTTCATTCGCGGCTTCTCGGTCGTCAATCTCGACACCGCCTTTGACGGCCTCGCCTACATCGCCAATCCGCGCCGCAGCTTCGTCGAAGGCATCGAGCGCGTCGAGATCCTGAAGGGCCCAACCGCGCTGCTCAACGGCGGCGTCGCCCGGATCGGCGGCACGATCAACCTCATTCCCAAACGCGCCTTCGACGAGCCGCTGACCCGCGTCACGACCACCTATCTCAGCGACTCGCAGCTCTGGACCCATCTCGACCTCGGCCGCCGCTTCGGCGCGTCGAAGGAATGGGGCGTCCGCTTCAACGGCTCCTACCGCCAGGGCAACACGGCGCTGGACAAGAACGCCATCGAGGTCGGCAACGCCTCGCTCGGCCTCGACTACCGGGGCGACCGCTTCCGCGCCTCGCTGGACTTCGCGCATTCGACCCAGAACGTCACGGCCCCGACATCCCTGTTCAACGAGGTGGCGCCCGGCATCGTGATCCCCAAGGCCCCGAACGGCCGCAAGAACACATCGAGCTCGCTCGAATACATCGACAGCCGGTATAACATGGTCGCCGGCCGGATGGAGTTCGACCTGCTCCCTGACACCACGATCTATGCCGCGGCCGGCGCCAGCCGCTATCGCGAGGACTTCCTGTCGTCGTACTACCGGATCACCAACTCCGACGGCCGCGCCACGAACAGCCTGACCATCATGCCGCTGGAGTTGCAGGGCTTTTCAGGCGAGGTCGGCCTGCGCTCGAAATTCCAAACCGGGTTCATCAGCCACCAGTTCAACATCTCCGCCTCCCAGGCGATCAACGAGAACTACTCGCGCGGCTTCTTCCCGGTCGCGCTGCCGAGCTTCCCGACGAATATCTATGCGCCGGTGCATCTGCCGCGTGGCTCGGTGAGCACGATCGGCTTCCCAAAGTCCAACCAGCAGCCGCTCTTCACGAGCCTCAATCTGCGCAGCATCGCGATCGCCGACACGATGTCGATAGCCGGCGACCGGATCCAGCTCACGCTCGGCGGACGCTTTCAGGACATCGACCTGAAGAGTTACGTCACCCGTCCCGTCCCGACCCAGGGGGCGCTCGCCTCGACCTATCAGGAAGGACGCTTCAGCCCGGCGATCGCAGCACTGGTGCGCCCGACCGACAAGCTCTCCGTCTATGCCAACTACATCGAGGGCCTGACCGAAGGGCCGAGCCCTCCGGCGAGAGCCGTCAACGCCAGCGAGGTGTTCGCGCCGGTCGTCAACAAGCAGACCGAGGTCGGCATCAAGTATGATTTCGGGACCGTCGCCATGACGGCCTCGCTCTTCGAGATCCGGCAGCCCAACGGCTTCACCGACCCGGCCACGAACCGCTTCTCGGTCAGCGGCCTCCAGGTCAATCGCGGTCTCGAGCTCACCATGTTCGGCGAGCCCTTGCAGGGCCTGAGGCTGCTCGGCGGCGTCACCTTCATGCATGCCGAACTCGCCAGCACGGCAGGCGGCCTGCTCGATGGCAAGACCGCGCCGGGCATCCCGAGAACGGCGATCAATCTCTACGGCGAGTACGATCTTCCCTGGGTGCAGGGCCTCACCGTCACCGGCCGGATGATCTACACGAGCAGCATGTTCTACGACCAGGCCAACACGCAGTCGGTGCCTGACTGGACGCGGTTCGACATCGGCCTGCGCTATGCCTTCACCGGACCGGCCGGCAAGCCGGTGGTCGTCAGGGCCGGCGTCGAGAACGTGTTCGACGCCTCGTACTGGGCATCGGCCGCGCGTGGCTTCCTGGCCGTCGGCGCGCCCCGGACCTTCGTGGTCTCCGCGCAGGTCGACTTCTAGCTCCCGCCCGAAGCTCACCCGGAAGCCCAACGCCATGCTGCGCAGCGTCCTGCTTTGCCTAGCGCTCCTGCTCGCACCCGCCTCGGCGGGCGCGAAGCAGATTACCGACATCGCCGGCAGGACGGTCACCGTTCCCGACAAGGTCGAGCGCATCATCATCGGCGAGGGCCGCTATATTCCCGCCCTCGCCATTCTCGACAGGGACGACCCGGTCGGCCGCGTGGTCGGCATGATGGGCGATTACGAGAATGTCGACCCGGCGAGCTATGCCCGCTATCGCGAACGCTTCCCGGGCATCGCCGGCATTGCCCGGATCGGCCGCACCGCCAAGGAGAGCTTCAGCCTGGAGCAGGCGATCGCGCTCCGGCCGCAGGTCGCGATCTTTGGCATTGGCGGCCATGGTCCCGATACCCGCTCCGGCGAGGTGATCAGGGCTCTGGAGGCGACCGGCACCGTCATCCTCTTCATCGACTTCCGCAGCGACCCACTGGCCAATACCCCGCGATCGATGGAAGTGCTCGGACAGGCGCTCGGCCGCGAGCGCGAGGCGGCCGAATTCAACGCCGCCTGGCGGACCGCGCTGGCGCAGGTCACCGAGCGGCTGGCGCAAGCGAAACCCGCTCCCGTCGGCGTTTTCGTCGAAAGCCGCGTCGGCCTAGATTCAAGTTGCTGCGAGACGATGACGCGCGGCATGATCGGCCGCTTCGTCACTGCGGCAGGCGGCATCAACATCGCCGAGGCGATGGTGCCGGGCGAAGCCGGCACGGTCAGCCTCGAATGGCTCATCGCCAACCCGCCGCAGGTCTATATCGGCACAGCGATCGGCGATCTCGCCTCCGCCGGCTCGCGACCATGGCTCGCGCTCGGTGCCGGTGTGCCGGCAGGCGTGGCGCAAGAGAGCCTGAAACGCTCGATGGCACGCCCTGGCATCGCCGAACTGCAGGCGATCCGCGATGGGCGAGCCCATGCCGTCTGGCATCATTTCTACAATTCGCCTTTCAATGTCGCGGCGGTGCAGGCTTTCGCCAAATGGCTGCACCCTGCCCTCTTCGCCGATCTCGACCCCGAGGGGCTGCTGCGCGAGCTGCATGCACGCTTCCAGCCCTTCCCGCTCGACGGCGTCTACTGGAGTTCGCTGCCATGACCGAAACGCCCAAGCCAACCCGCCCTGCCCTCGACGAATGGCATCTTTCCGTCGTCGAGGCCTTCGACGTCGCCTCGCGCCTGCGCCGCGTCGTCTTCACGGCCGAAACGCTCGACCAACTCGACTACCGGCCCGGCCAGGCCCTGATCCTGCGCATGCCGTTGCCTGGCGGCGAGACCGGCCGGCGCGACTACACCATTCGCTGGTTCGACCGGGAGGCGAAGCGGCTCGCCATCGACTTCGTCCTGCACGGGACGACGCCGGCGCCGAGCTGGGCAAAGGCGGTCCGCCCCGGCGACACGCTGCTCGCGCAGGGTCCGCGCGGGCGCAGCGTCGTTGCAGCGGGCGCCGACTGGCACCTGTTCTGCGTCGACGAGACCGGCCTGCCGGCGATGCTGCACATGCTCGAGACGATGCCCGCCGGCTCGGTCGTCCACGCGCTGATCGAGACGGCATCGGCCGAGGACGAGATCGCGATCGAGACAGCGGCGGTACTCAACTGCCACTGGCTCGCCCGCGATGACCGGGCGCCCGGCCCGAATACGCTGGTACTGGACGCGCTGCGGTCGCTGGCGCTGCCGACCGGGCGCGGCCAAGCCTATCTGATGGGCGAGACGAGCAATGTCCGCTCCTGGCGGCACCACCTCGTCCAGGTGGGGCTGCCGAAGGCGAGCATCGCTTCGGAGGGCTACTGGCGGCCGGGGCGGATCGGCGGTCATGATCATGTCGACGACTAGGCCGTGTGCCGGGCGCGACGCGCGCAGAGCGGTGTCGCCCCCCAAGCCTCGCGGAGAGGCCTGCAATAGGCTGCCGGCTGCAGTCCTAGCACGCATGGCGCCGGCCGGCGCGTCGCCTTTCGGCGCCGCAGGACACGAATCGAACATGTGACGCGAAACCGGGTGCCCCGCTCTCCTGCGGCTTGGCCAGCGCCCTTTCAGCAATGCGATCCGCGCGTCCGCGACGAATGCCAGCAAACGTCCATGTGCCGGCGGCAGCACAAAAAGTGATCGCCCCCGCAGCGTGTCAAGCCGCCGATTGACCTAACATTGTGC
>JAEXUU010000781.1 GCA_023452965.1 Pseudomonadota bacterium
AAGCTGCCGGTCCCGGCCTTGTTCAGGCCGCCGATGCCGGTGATCGCGCCTGAGAAGCTCGTCGATGTGTTGTCCGAACCGGTGCTCAGCGTGCCCGAGCCGAGCGTGACCGTGCCCGCCCCGGCAAGCGAGGCGATGCTCTGGCTGAAGCCGGCGAGATCGAGCGTGGCGCCCGAAGCGACCGTGAAGGCGGAGGCCGCGGCGAAGGCGCCGGTCGCGCCCGCTCCCAGCGTTCCGCCGAGGACCATCGTCGCGCCGGTGTAGCTGTTGGCGCCACTCAGGACGCGCCTCCCGGCGCCGGCCTTGGAAAGCGCTCCGCTGCCCGCGAACGATTGCGACAGCGCGACGGAGCTTCCGACATCGGCGATGTCGAAGCCGCCACCGGCAGCGCCAAGGACGATGCTGCGCGAAAGCTGCGTCAGCGTCGTGCCGGTCACCTGCAGCACGCCGCCATCAAGGGTCAGCACGCCCGAGGCGTCGCCGAGATTGGCGTCGGACGAGATGCTCACCGCGCCGCCCGCGATCGTGGTCCCGCCCGCATAGGTGTTGCTGCCCGCGAGCGTCAGCGTACCCGCGCCGGCTTTGGTCAGCGAACCGCTGCCGTCGATGTTCGCGGCCAGCGTCGCGCTGTCGGTGAAGTCCGCGACGATGCGGCCATCATTGCGGATGATGCCGGCGGAAATCTCGACCGTTCCCGCCAGGCCGCCGGTGCCGATATTCAGCGTGCCGACCGTGCTGATCGCGATATCGCCCGAGGTGACGCGCAACGCTCCGCCATTGGCGACGGTTACGGATGCTGCCTCGGTCAGGAGCGGATCACCGATCATCAGTCCGCTGCCGGCGACGCTCCAGCGCGAGCCCGACCCGGTCACCAACACCGAAGCCGCGGCGTTGACGCCGAAAACTCCGGCCCAGTCGCTGCCGGTCAGCGTCGCGCCGCCTGAGATCGTGACCGAGGCCGGATCGAGGATACCATCGACGAACATCGTGCCGACGGACACAGCGGTGCCCGCCCCGTCGATCACGGCGCTCGAAGCCACGGAAAAGCCCGTGCCACCATTATCGAGCATGCCGCCCTGGTCGACGACCAGGGAGCCGCCTATGACCTGGACGTCCTGGCCGAGGGTCAGAGAGCCGCCGCGAATGACGAAGGAGCCGCCGCCGCAGGCGCAGATCGAGAGACCGCCGCCCAAGGTGCCGGTGCCGGTATAGATCTGCGTTCCAGAGCCGGCGAATTCGAGCCCGCCGGTGCCTGAAAAGCTGCCGGAGAAGGTGGCGTTGACGTTGGTCGAGCCGACGACAAGGATACCGTCGACGACAACGACCTCACCGGTCCCCGAAAGCGAGCCGACCGTGGCGACGGTGCTGGGATCGCCATCGAGCTTCAGCACCGCCCCCGCCGCGATCGTATAGTCTGAGTTCGCCGAGAAGCCGGTGTCGTTGACGCTGGCGAGCTCCCCGCCGAGGACCTGCGTCGCTCCGGAATAATCATTGTTGCCTTGCAGGCGCGTGGTGCCCGCAACCTGGACCAGCGAACCGGTGCCGCTGATCGAGGGCGCGAATGAGTAGTAGGCATCGGTATGGTTGAAGACGATGCGGCTGTCGCTCGTCGTCAGTGCGACCCCACCCGCCTCGAGGACGCCGACAGCCGCTGCGGCCATGCCCTGCGCCGCGCCGATGTTCAGGGTCCCGCCGGCGCCACCCAGGCGGCCGAGCTGGAGGGTCCCGGCGAAGGCGGCGACGTTCACGACACCACCATCCGCAATCGTCAGCGCACCGGCGCCGACATCGCCGACGATCAGGTCGCTGCCAGTACTCCAGGTCGAGCCGGCGCCCGTCACGACCACCGAGGCGCCGTTCGAGATGTAGCCGCCGCCGGAGGAGGCGCTGCCGAGCTTGCCGCCGCCTTCGATCCGCAGCGTACCGCCGGTGACATGGGTTGCGCCGAGGAAGCCGGTCGCTGCAGTCGTACCGCTGCTGTCGCCGGTCAGGACGAGCGCACCGGCGCCCTGCTTGACGAAGCTCGCCCCGGTATCCCCGGTCAACGTGCCCGTAAGCGTCAGGGTCGTTCCGGTGTCGGTCTCGATGCGACCGCCGGCACTGTCGAAGCCAAAGGTACGGCCACTGATGAAGCTGGCCGTCGTGCGCAGCGTCGCGTCGGCGCCCGTATCGCTCGCCGGAACATAGGGCGCGCCTCCAGAGATCGACACGCCACCCGCCAGAGCCCCGAGATTGGCGTCGGAGGAAACCGAAAGTGTCCCATCCGAGATCGTCGTACCGCCGGCGTAGGTGCTGACGCCGGTCAGCGTCACCATTCCCGCGCCGGTTTTGCCAAGGGCGCCGGCGCCGGAAATCGTGTTGGCGATGGTGACATCGGTTGCCTGATCGAGCGTCAGCGTGCCGCTCGTGATGTTGATCTTTCCGGCGATGTTGGCCGTGCCTGCTACGGCAATGGTCAGCCTGCTGTTGTTGCCGCCCAGCTGAACGGCGTCGCCCAATATGCCGCCAACGCCATCGGCATCGGCGATCAGGCCGCCCGCCCCCAGCGTGATGGTCAGGTCATTGCCGGCGATGCCCGCGCCGGCCGAGCCGTTGACGGCGGGCGTGAGGCCTGAACCTCCAGCGCCACCAAGGCCG
>JAEXUU010000787.1 GCA_023452965.1 Pseudomonadota bacterium
GGCTAGAGCTTCCGCGTTTCGGTGCGGCGCAAATCCTCGGGGAGCATGGCCCAATCAATCCTGATGGCATCGGATGACGTCGATGAGCCCAGACTGCAGAGCTCTGGGGCGCCGAAGACGATCTCTAGAACCCCTTCTTGCTGCGGGAGCTGATTGCCAGTTTCTCGACCAGTTCATCAGTGATGGGTTTTCTCACTGAGAACGTAACTCCGGTTTTGGTTGCCTTGAGTTTCAAGGAGGCGATCTCGTCGGCATGGGCGGCAATTGCGCTCGGGTCGACATAGAGGCCGCATTGTTTGCTGAAGGCGGCATAGCCCGCGATGATCGTTCCTTGGATCTGGTAACCAGGCATATCGTATTTCATGGTTTCTTCGGCGTCCGGCAGCGCCCGCGACAGCCCTGCACGCAGGCGACTCAGCACGGGACGAAACTGCGCCGGTGCCGCGGCGATGTAGGCATCATGGTCGTTGATTTTCGACATGCTGACACAGTGCCTTTCGGCATGCCCGTAAGCAACGAATGGGCGAAGGCTCTTGATGCCGCGCCGCGCTTGCGGCCTGTCCTCGACGACCAATCCCCGCAGAGAAGCAGGAAGCGCTATCCCGCCAGCACGAAATCGAAGCGGCCGAGCTGGCCGCCTTCGGCCGGTCGCAGCTTCATCAGCAGCCTTGAATCGAATAGCCCGTCGCGGCGATTGCCGGGCTCGTCGGGGAAATAGAGCTGTGTCGTCAGCACCGGGCTCTGCTCACCGCCGCGCAGCTTGACGTGAAGATGGCGGGTGCGGCCGGGGTAGAGCCCGGGCGCCCGGGTGATGAACTGGTAGCGGCCCTGCGCATCGGCGAAGAGATGGCCGCGGAAGCGGAAGCCGCGGTTATCGTACTGGCCGGAGGGGTCGGCCTGCCAGAAATCGAGCAGCGCGCCCGGGATCGGGCGGCATTGCCGCGTCAGCACGAAGCCGCTGAGGACGAGCAGCTCTCCGGCCCCATCCTCGCGCAGATCGGAACGTTGCGGCGATGACGGCGTGAAATAGGGCCCCTCGGTCTGGCGCGGCGTCGCAGCGGCCTGCGCATCGCAGGCTGGCGTCGCCGGGAGCTCGGTGCCCTGCGCCAGGGCGTCCTCCGGCAGGCCGAGGCTGGCGAAGCCGGCGGCCGACAGGCTCGCGATGATGAGGTCACGGCGGCTCGGTGCATCGGTCATTGCTGGCTCTTCCCTCGCTCTCGTCGGCCAAGTTCTTGCGCTCATTCTTGCAATGCGGCTTCCGGCGGATTTCGGGCAGGAGGCCCGGGCTCGCCGAACCGTGATGCGTTGCGCCGACAAGCTCCTGTCCACCACGCGGGTCGGGCCCCGGACCCGAGCGCTGGCGGCCGCTGCGGTTTTTCGGCACAGTCGCGCCAAGGGGAATCGGCCGGCAAGGCGTCCCGTTCGAGACAAGATCAAGGGGACGACATGCCGACCGATATCGAGATCGCCCGCGCGGCGAAGCTGCAGCCGATCGGTGCGATTGCCGCCAAGGCCGGCATCCCCGATGCGGCGCTGCAGCCCTATGGTAAGTACATCGCCAAGGTCGACACCAGCGCCATCGGCGACTTCGCCTCGCGGCCGGACGGCAAGCTGATCCTCGTCACCGCGATCAGCCCGACGCCAGCGGGCGAGGGCAAGACCACCACCACGGTCGGCCTCGGCGACGGGCTGTCGCGACTCGGCAAGCGCACCATGATCGCGCTGCGCGAGCCCTCGCTCGGTCCCTGCTTCGGCCAGAAGGGTGGCGCGGCCGGCGGCGGTCATGCCCAGGTCGTGCCGATGGAGCAGATCAACCTGCATTTCACCGGCGATTTCCATGCCATCACCAGCGCGCACAACCTGCTCGCGGCGATGCTCGACAACCACATCTACTGGAGCAACGAGCTCGGCTTCGACGCCCGCAATGTCGCCTGGCGGCGTGTCATGGACATGAACGACCGGGCGCTGCGCAGCCTCGTCTCCTCGCTCGGCGGGGCGAGCAACGGTTTTCCGCGCGAGGATGGCTTCGATATCACGGTGGCCTCCGAGGTGATGGCGATCTTCTGCCTCGCCACCGATCTCGCTGATCTCGAAGCCCGGCTCGGGCGCATCGTCGTCGGCCGCCGGCGTGACAAGAGCCCGATCACCGCCGCCGACCTCAAGGCACCGGGCGCGATGACCGTGCTGCTCAAGGACGCGTTGATGCCGAACCTGGTGCAGACGCTGGAGGGCACGCCGGCCTTCGTTCATGGCGGCCCCTTCGCCAACATCGCCCATGGCTGTAATTCGGTGATCGCGACGCGCGCCGCCCTCAAGCTCGCCGACTATGTGGTGACCGAGGCCGGCTTCGGCGCCGATCTCGGGGCCGAGAAGTTCTTCGACATCAAATGCCGCAAGGCCGGGCTGAAGCCCGATGTCGCGGTGGTGGTCGCGACCGTCCGGGCCCTGAAGATGCATGGCGGCGTCGCCCGCGACGCGCTCTCTGCCGAGAACCTGCCGGCGCTCGAGGCGGGTCTTTCGAACCTGGCGCGCCATGTCGAGAACCTCCGCAAGTTCGGCGTGCCGCCGATCGTCGCGATCAATCATTTCACCGGCGACACCGCTGCGGAGCACGCGCTGATCCAGAATTTCTGCCGCAACCATCTCGGCGTCGAGGCTGTGATCTGCCGGCATTGGGAGCGAGGCGGGGCCGGTACGGAAGAGCTCGCCGCCAAGGTGGCGGCGCTGGTCGAGAGCGGTGAAGCGGATTTCGCGCCGCTGTATCCCGAGGCGCTCCCGCTGCGCGAGAAGCTGGAGAAGATCGCGCGCGAAATCTACGGCGCCGCCGGTATCTCGGCCGATGCCAGGGTGAGCGCGCGCTTCGCCGAGCTCGAAGCGGCCGGCCATGGCGACCTGCCGATCTGCGTGGCGAAGACGCAGTATTCCTTCTCCGCCGACCCGACGCTGCGCGGCGCGCCATCGGGCCATGTCGTGCCGGTGCGCGAGCTCAGGCTGGCGGCGGGCGCCGGCTTCGTGGTCGCGATCTGCGGGGACAACATGACCATGCCGGGGCTGCCGCGGCAGCCGGCGGCCGAGCGCATCCATATCGACGCGAGCGGGCAGATCGAGGGGCTGTTCTAGCCTGCTCGGCCTGCCGCGGGTGCCGCTGCGTAAATAAAGCGTAAACCATATCGCCGCATGGTCGTTATCGCCCTCCGATCCCGGGCGGCGAGGCTGGAGATGGCTATCCATGCGTGTGCTCAATGCCTGGCGCAGCTGCGGCCTGCAGGCCCGCGTGCTCGTGCTGGTGCTGGCCACGCTGATCGGGATCGCAGTGCCGGCTTCCGGCATCTTCCTCTGGATCGTCAACGGCACGGTGGTGAAGCTCGGCACGCTCTTCGCCGAGAAGCAGATCCTGTTCGATCGCTATCGCGGGCTGGAAGCGCTGATGCGCGAGGTCTCGCTGGCCGAGACGGTGGCGCGCGCGCCGGTGATCGTCGAATGGGCGCAGGACGAGCACGATCCGGAGAAGGCCAAGCGCGGCCTCGCCGAGCTCGAGCACTACCGGCTGTCCTTCAATGATCGCAGCTATTTCGCGGTCGTCGACAAGAGCGGCAACTACTACTTCAACGACAAGGACAACAGCTACGAGCATAACCGGCTGCGCTACGTAGTCTCGCCGGATGCGCCGCAGGACGCCTGGTACTTCAAGACGCGGACGCTGGGCAAAGGCTGCCACCTCAACGTCAACCGCGACGAGACGCTCGGCGTCACCAAGGTCTGGATCAACTGCATCATCCAGAAGGACGGCCAGGTGCTGGGGCTGATCGGCACTGGCGTCGACCTGACCCAGTTCATCAAGGAGGTCGTCGAGTTCCCGCAGACCGGCGTCCAGAGCATGTTCGTCGACCTGCAGGGGGCGGTGCAGGCGCATCGCGACCCGCGCGTCGTCGATTTCCACAGTCTGACCAAGGACATCTCGGCGAAGAAGACGATCTTCCGCCTGCTTGACCGCGATACCGACCGCGAGGCGCTGGCCGGGATGATGAAGCAGGTCGCGCGCGGCGATACGCTCGTGCTCTCGCGCTTCATGCAGATGGAGGGGCGCGAGGTGCTGGTCGGCGTCGGCTTCCTCGACCGGCTGGGCTGGTTCAACGTCACCGTGATGGATGTCGACGCGATCATCGATCGCAAGCTGTTCATGCCGCTCGCGGGCCTGATAGCCGCGATCCTGCTTGCCGCCGCGACGCTGATGACCCTGTTGTTCAAGCGCAAGGTGCTCGACCGGCTCGCCTGGGTCGAGCAGGGA
>JAEXUU010000132.1 GCA_023452965.1 Pseudomonadota bacterium
GAACTGGTCATGGCGGGCTCGCGGACGCGAAAGGGCGATCGGGGCCGATCAGCCCCGTGGTTTCGCCGGAAAAAGAAAGGAGGCCAGGCACGACGTGCCTGGCCGAAGAAGGAAAGCTGCTCAGAGGGTCGGCAGCGGATCCATCGGCATGTCCAGATACTTCTTGTGCAGCCGGTCGAGCTCGCCGTTCAGGCTGTTGAAGAAGATGAAGCCGTCAAGCCAGCGCACCAGATTGTGCTGGTCCATCTGCACGCCCATATGGGCCGGGCTGCGGCGGATGGTGAACTTGCGCTCGAACTCCTTGTTCGGGTTCTGCTTGGCGAGCGCCTGGGCGACGATCGAGTTGGTGGCGAGCAGATCGGCCTGGCCGGTGATGTAGGCGGCCGCGGCAGTGGCGTCGTCCTCGGTGCGCATCACGTTCGCCTTCGGGGCGGCTTCGGTGATGGCGAGTTCCTGCGTCGTGCCCTTGGCGGCAGCGATGCGGGCCGAGCCGAGCGTCGCTGCGCTGTTCACGGTCGAGGACTTCGGCCCGTAGACCGCGAGGAAGGTGTTGGCATAGGGCGCCGTGAACTGGATCTGGCGCGCGCGCTCGGGCGACAGGCCCATCACCGAGATGACGATGTCGACCTTGTCGGTGAGCAGGAACGGAATGCGGTTGGCACCGGTGATCTGCTGCATTTCGAGCTTCACGCCGAGGCCCTTGGCGACCATCTCGGCGAACTCGATGTCGAAGCCGATCGGCTTGCGGCTGGCGTCCTGCGAGCCGAAGGGCGGCGCGTCGAGCGGCACGCCGATGCGGACCACGCCCTTGGACAGGATGTCCTGGAGCTTGTCGGCGCGGGCTTCGGCAGCACCGAAGGCGGCGATGGCCATGGCCGCCAGACCTGCAAACAGCTTACGCATGTGTCTTCTCCCCTCGTTGACCGGAACTGGTTTCTTCGCCTCAGTGCAGCACGGCGCTGAGGAAGGTCTTGAGCTCGGGCGTCTGCGGCTCGGCGAGCACCGCCGCGGCCTGGCCTTCTTCGTGGATCCGGCCCTCGTGCATGAACACGACGCGCGAGCCGAACCGGCGGGCGAACCCCATCTCGTGGGCGACGAGGATCATGGTCATCCCCTCCTGCGCCACGGATTCCAGCACCTTCAGCACCTCGCCCGTCAGTTCCGGGTCGAGCGCCGAGGTCACCTCGTCGAACAGCATCAGCTTGGGCTGCATGGCGAGCGAGCGGGCGATGGCGACGCGCTGCTGCTGGCCGCCGGAAAGCTGCGACGGGAAAGCGTCGAGCTTGCCCTCGAGGCCGACGCGGCGCAGCACGTCGCGGGCGATCTCGCGGGCCTGCTCCGGGGCCTGCTTCTTCACCACCCGCGGCGCGAGCGTGATGTTGTCGCAGACCGAGAGATGCGGGAACAGGTTGAAGCTCTGGAAGACGATGCCGACCTGCTGGCGCAGCTTGCGCAGATCGGTCGCCGGGTCGTTCACCTGGACGCCGTCGACACGGATCGTGCCGGCCTGGATCACCTCCAGCCCGTTGACGCAGCGCAGCAGGGTGCTTTTGCCGGACCCTGAGCGGCCGATCACGGCGACGACCTCGCCTTTGGCGACATCGAGCGAGACGCCCTTCAGCACCTGGACGGCGCCGTAGCTCTTGCTGATCTCCCGGATTTCAACGAGCGACATCGAGCTTCCGCTCGAGCGAGCGGCTCCATTGGGTCAGAGGGAAACACATCAGGAAATAGATGCAGGCGACGGTGATGTAGACCGCGAAGGGCTTGTAGGTGCCCGCCGCCGTCAGCTGGCCCTCGCGGGTCAGCTCGACGAGCCCGATCACGGCCGCGAGCGAGGTGTTCTTGATCAGCTGGACCAGGAAGCCCACGGTCGGCGGGATCGCGACCCGCACCGATTGCGGAATGATGACGTAGCGCAGCTGCTCCGCCATGGAGAGGCCGAGCGAGGCGCCGGCCTCCCATTGCGTCTTGGCGATCGAGACCAGCGCGCCGCGCCAGATCTCGCCGAGGAAGGCGCTGCCATAGACCGAGAAGCCGACGGCCGCGGCCAGCCAGGGGTTGACCGAGATTCCGATCAGCGGCAGCCCGAAGAAGATCAGGAACAGCCAGACCAGCAGCGGCGTGCCCTGGACGATGTGGGTATAGCCGGCGGCGATCCAGCGCACCGGCGCGAACGGCAGGATGCGCGCGATCGCGATCGCCAGGCCGAGGACGGAGGCGCCGGCGAAGGCCGTGACGGTCAGCAGCAGCGTCCAGCGCGCCGCGCCGACGAGGTACATCACATCGATGAAGCCGAATTCTCTGATCATCGCTGCACGAAAGCCAGGCGGTAGATCACCGCGAAGAGGCCCCGGAAGGCGAAGGCGAGCGAGAGATAGAGCACGCCGATGACGGTATAGACCTCGAAATCACGGAAGGTGCGCGACTGCACGATCGAAGCGGCATGGAACAGGTCCTGCACCGAGATCTGCGAGACGACGCTGGTCGCCAGCATCATCAGTACGAACTGGCTGGCGAGCGCCGGGAACATCGCCTTCAGCGCCGGGAAGACCACGATGTAGCGGAAGACCTGCAGGCCGGAGAGCCCGAGCGAGTGGCCGGCTTCGATCTGCGCCTTCGGCACCGCCTCCAGGCCGGCGCGCACGATCTCGGTGGTGTAGGCGCCGAGATTGATCACCAGCGCGATCATCGCCGCCGTCAGCCCGTCGAGCCGCAGGCCGAGGCTCGGCAGACCGAAGAAGATCAGGAAGAGCTGGACCAGGAGCGGGGTGTTGCGGATCACCTCGACATAGGCGCCGACGAGGCGGCGCAGCCAGCCCGGACCGAAGACGCGCGCCGCGGCGCAGAGGACGCCGATCGCCAGGCCGCCGCTCATGGCGACCCCGGAGAGCAGCAGCGTGATCCAGACGCCTTCGAGGATCGCCTCCCAGGCGGCGAAGACGTCGCGGAACTGAAGACCGTACTTCATCGCGTCAGGCCCACCGGGCCCGCGGACCGGCGGTCCGGTGCCGAAGGACTGCCCACGCTTGCTGCGGCAATGGCGTCATTTCTCTCCCTCTTTACGGGGAGGCTAGATTGGCTTCTTATTTGATGTCAAGCTTCATATATGAAACCAGACCGGTATGGGCGTCATGAGCGATCCCGTCGAAGCCGAAACTGACGACAAGGCCTCCTACGCCGCGCCGGCGCTGGAAAAGGGCCTCGATATCCTCGAGCTCCTGGCCGAGGTCGGCGAGCCGCTCTCGACGCGCACGATCGCCGAGCGGCTGCGGCGCTCGAAGAGCGAGATCTTCCGGATGGTCTTCGTGCTGCAGCAGCGCGGCTATCTCGAACGCGAGGCAGGAACCGACCGGCTCGGCCTGTCGCGCCGCCTGTTCGACCTCGGGATCAGGACGCCGGGCGGCAAGCAGCTGACCTCCGCCGTGCTGCCGCTGATGGAGCGCTTCAGCGAGGAAAGCGGACAGGCTGCCCATCTCGTCGTCCTCAGCCGGGCGCAGACCGTGGTGCTGGCGACGACGGCCGGCCATCTCGATGCCAGCGTCATCGTCCGGCCGGGCTATGGCAGGCCGGCGCTGGAAGCCAATTCCGGCCTGCTCATCCTCGCCTTCCAGTCGGAGGCGCGGCGACGCGCGCTGATGCGCGAGGCGGAGCCGGAGTTCCGCAAGCGGCTCGACCTGCCGGAGACCGAGGCGGTCTTCGCCGAAATCCGCGAGCTCGGCCACCGCATCGCGCCGAGCCGCGACATCCTCGCCGTCACCGACATCGCCTGCCCGGTGGTCGGCCTATCCGGCTATGCCGAGGCGGCGATCCTGGTCCCGTGCCTGCAACGCCACGGCGTCGACACCGACGTGGGAGCAATCCTGCTGACGCTCAAGGCCTGCGCGGCCGAAGCCGGGCTGCGCCTGCCCCTCGGTTGAGCCGAAAGCGAGAAAACCGCCGGCATTTGCCTCAGGGATACCCTGCCAACGCCACAAGCTCTCCAAGATTGCTCGCGATTTTCCCCCTGACCGCAACAAACGGCACGGAGGAGGACCGTCAATGGCCGAGACCGCGACGAACACGCAGGCACCCGTGATGACCGATCCCGAGTGGATCGCTCTCGAGAGCATCAACGAAGAAACCCGCCGCTTCATCTTCGGCGAAGCGATGTTGCGCCTGCTTCAGGGACGCGGCCTGGCTGAGCCCGGAGACGAGCGCTGGAACGTGACGCAGGAAGGCCAGCAGGCTCTCCAGGCCCATAGCAACTGATCAGCCGGCCGGCGCCGTGCACTCCGGCCCGCTGGAACTGCCCGGCGGGTTGCAACTGCGCGCGGCGATGCGCATCTCTGAGGCAGCGACAGCCCAAAGGCACGAGCCGGAGCCGCCGATGATGAAACGCCCCGTCACCATCACAGTTTCCCACACGCTCGGGCGTGAGGCCGCCCGGGCGCGCCTGCAGGGCGGCGTCGACAAGGTCCGTGACAAGCTCGGCACGCTGCACATGCAGCTCACGCAGGAGGACTGGCAGGGCGATACGCTGCATTTCGGGGTCGCCGCCCTCGGCCAGACTGTGAACGGCAAGCTCGATATCGAGGACAGCCTCGTCCGCGTCGAGGTGATGCTGCCCTGGATGCTCGCCGTCTTCGCCGAGAAGCTGCGTCTCGGTGTCGAGAAGCAGGGCCAGATCCTGCTGGAGCACAAGCCGGCGAAGGCCTGAGCGCGCCGGTACTAACCCTCGCCGTCCATCAGCGGGTGCAGGTCGCGCACCAGGCTCTTCAAGCGCTCGTCGAGAATATGCGTGTAGATCTGCGTGGTGGCGATGTCGGCATGGCCCAGCAATTCCTGCACCACGCGCAAATCCGCGCCGTTCTGCAGGAGATGGCTAGCGAAGGCATGACGCAGCACATGCGGGCTGACCTTGGCCGGTGACAGCCCCGCCGCCGCTGCGAGCGACTTGAGATCGCGCCCGAAGGCCTGCCGCGTCAGATGCCCGCTCTCGCCATCGGAGGGAAAGAGCCAGCGCCCGCCGGCATCGCCCTGCTCGCGCAAGAAGGCGAGATGCGCGGCGGCCGCCAGCCGAGCCGCCTCGTTGAGCGGCACCAGCCGATCCTTGTCGCCCTTGCCGCGCACCACCAGGAAGCGCTCGCGCGTCGTCGCAGCCGAGAGCGGCAGCGCTATCAGCTCGGAAACGCGCATGCCGGTGGCGTAGAGCATCTCGATCAGGCAGCGCATCCGCAGGCTGCGCGCCTGCGCCGCCGGCGACTGGCCTTCGCGCTCCGCCGCCTGCTGCGCGGTCGCGATCAGCCGGTCGACCTCGGCGACCGAAAGCACCTTGGGCA
>JAEXUU010000189.1 GCA_023452965.1 Pseudomonadota bacterium
TTGGCGTGGACGGTGGAAGGCAGGCTGACGATTCCGCTGCTTCCGTAGTCGCCCCATTGCCCGTCGCCGCCGAGATAGTCGTTGCCGCTATGGCCGTCGAAGCCGCCGGCGCCGGAGATGTTGAAGCAGAACCCGCCGGGCAGGGCGGGGCAGTCCGCGCGCGCCGGGGTGATCGCGGCCCCCAGGCTCAACGAGCCGATCAGGGCCGAGAGCGCGAGATGGGAGACCGAAAGGCGAAACTTTCCTTTGCGCGAACGGGCATGGGAAAGGCTCTCGCTGCGCCTTGCGGCGCGGCCTGCAATCCCGCCCTGTCTCATAGGCCCAGCCCCGAATCGTCGTTGCGTCGCCACGCTCCCGGAATGGTCCCACAGTACGGGCGGTTGGCAATTGCGAGCGGACCAATCGACATGTGGGGTGGACGAACGGCGTAAGGGCGCGAAACATCGTAAACGAATTCCGTCGCGGGAATGCCCCGCTGCCGGCCGAGCGTCAGATGCCGAGGCGCGAACGCAGTTCCTGACGATGAGGACGCGACACCGGCCAGACGCGGTCGAGCGCGCGCAGCTTCACCTGCCAACGGTCGCCGGAGGGCCGCTCGACATCCTGGACATGAAGCAGGTTGACCAGCGCCGTGCGGTGGATGCGCAGGAACGAGGCCTGCGGGACAAGCGCCAGCCAGAGCGCGAGCGGGCGCAGGTCGAGCACCGAGGACCCGTCTGCGAGCCAGACCTCGGTGTAGTTGCGCGCCGCCCGCAGGCCGACGATCAGGCTCGCCTTCACGCCCTGCGCGCCGCCGCGCTTGCGCAGATAGATCAGCGGCTCGAAATCCGGCTTGCCCGCGCCGGGCTGTGCCGCGTCATTGCGGCCATAACGCGCGCTCGCGATCAGGTCAGCGCACTGGAAAAGCCCCTTCACCTCGGCGCCTGGCCAGCGATGCTGCGCCCTGACTGCATCGAGGCCGATGCAGGCGCGCAAGCATCCGTCATGGAAGACCGGGACCGACAGCACGCTCTTGTCGCCCTGCCGCAGCATCTCGACCTGCAGCACCCGCGCCGCCCGCGGCAGGGCCTCGACGCGGTCGATCATCACCGCCCTTCCGGCCGCCAGGAATTGCTGCAGCCAGGCGATCATGGTGACCGGGGCGCCCTGCAGATCCTCGACGAAGGAGGCCACCCCAGGTCGGCACCATTCATGCGTATTGCGGAAGCGCAGCAGCTCGGCGTCGTATTCGAACATCCAGGCCCGGTCGGCCGCCGCCTTGTGTCCGAGCTCCTCCAGCAACGAGGAGATCGCGGCATCGACCGGCTGCGCCAGCAGATGCAGGGCGGACCGGAAGGCCCAGTCAGGTGCCGTCAAGTCGGCGAGCTCGTCGCGCGCCAGTGTCTGGTAGCTGGAGGTCAAGCTGGTCACCGCTCGAGGGCGCGGCAGTCAAGCGCGCGCGTGATCGCTTGGCAAGGCGGGGCGGCGGTGGAGACGGCACGAAAAAGCGTCAGTCACGGACGAGCCGGGCTGGTGCCTTCTCTATCAAGTGATGCGGGCCCGGAATTTCCTCCGAGCCCGCGAGTAGGCGGCTGCTCCGCCTGAAATCAGCTCGCGATCAGTCGAGCGAGGCAACGCGTAGCCGCAGCGCATTGCCGATCACGCTGACCGAGGACAGCGCCATCGCCGCCGCAGCGATGATCGGCGAGAGCAGGATGCCGAAGAACGGATAGAGCAGGCCCGCGGCAACCGGAACGCCGGCGGCGTTGTAGATGAAGGCGAAGAACAGGTTCTGCCGGATATTGCTCATCGTCGCGCGGCTGAGCTGAAGCCCGCGCACGATGCCCTGCAAATCGCCCTTGACCAGGGTGACGCCGGCGCTCTCGATCGCGACGTCGGTTCCTGTCCCCATGGCGACGCCGACATCGGCGGCGGCGAGGGCAGGGGCGTCGTTGACGCCGTCGCCGGCCATTGCGACCACCCGTCCCTGGCCGCGCAACTTGTCGACCACGGCGCTCTTCTCCTCCGGCAGCACTTCGGCCTCGACCTCGTCGATGCCGAGCTGGCGCGCCACGGCCTGTGCCGTCGTCCGGTTGTCGCCGGTCAGCATGACCACGCGGATGCCGGCGTCGCGGAGCGCGCGGATCGCCGCCGGGGTGGTCTGCTTGATCGGATCGGCGATCGCCAAGAGGCCGGCGATCTTACCGTCAATGGCGACGAAGATCACCGTGCCGCCCTCGCCGCGCACGGTCTCCGCCTCGGCGGATAGGGCGGAGAAGTCGATGCCGAGCTCGCCCATGATCCGGTGGCTGCCGATGACGAGCGCGCGGCCTTCGACGCTGCCGGTCACGCCCTTGCCGACCGGGCTGTCGAAATCCCGGGCTTCGGCGAGGCTGAGGCCGCGCTCCTTGGCGGCCTCGACGATCGCAGTCGCGAGCGGATGCTCGCTCGCGCGCTCGAGCGAGGCGGCGAGCCGCAGCAGCTCGTCCTGGTCGATGCCGCCGGCCGTTCGCATGGCGATCAGCCGGGGCTGGCCTTCGGTCAGCGTCCCGGTCTTGTCGACGACCAGCGTGTCGACCTTCTCGAAGCGCTCGAGCGCCTCGGCATTCTTGATCAGCACGCCGAGGCCGGCGCCGCGCCCGACCCCGACCATGATCGACATCGGCGTCGCCAGCCCGAGCGCGCAGGGGCAGGCGATGATCAGCACCGCGACCGCGGCGATGAGGGCGTGGGCGAGGCGCGGTTCCGGGCCGAACATCATCCAGGCGGCGAAGGCGGCGATGGCGATGACGATGACGAGCGGGACGAACCAGCCGGAGACCTGGTCGGCCAGGCGCTGGATCGGCGCGCGTGAGCGCTGCGCGTCGGCGACCATTTTGACGATCCGGGCGAGCATTGTGTCGCTGCCGACCTTGCCCGCGCGCATGATGAAGCCGCCGGTGCGGTTGAGCGTGCCGCCGATCAGCGCCGCGCCGACCTCCTTGGTGACCGGCATGGATTCGCCGGTGACCATGGATTCGTCGAGCGAGCTGCGGCCTTCGATGAGTTCGCCATCGACCGGCACGGTCTCGCCCGGGCGCACGCGCAGGCGGTCGCCGACATGGACGGATTCGAGCGGGATGTCCTCGTCCTCGCCATCCTCGCGCACGCGGCGTGCGGTCTTCGGTACGAGGTCGAGCAAGGCGCGGATCGCACCGCCGGTCTGCTCGCGGGCCCTGAGCTCCAGCACCTGGCCGAGCAGCACCAGCACGGTGATGACGGCGGCGGCCTCGAAATAGACGGCGACCGAGCCGTCGGCGGCGCGCAATGTCGGTGGGAAGATGCCCGGGGCGAAGGTCGCGATCACGCTGTAGATCCACGCGACGCCCGTGCCCATGGCGATCAGCGTGAACATGTTCAGGCTGCGATTGACGAGCGATGCGAAGGCGCGCTCGAAGAAGGGCCAGCCCGCCCAAAGCACGACCGGGGTCGCCAGAACGAATTGCAGCCAGTTGGAGTTCTGCGGCGCGATCAGGCTGTGGAGGCCGACGAGATGGCCGCCCATTTCGAGCACGAAGACAGGCAGCGTCAGGACGAGGCCGACCCAGAAGCGCCGGGTCATGTCGACGAGCTCGTGGCTCGGCCCCTGATCGGCAGTCGGCATCTCCGGCTCGAGCGCCATGCCGCAGATCGGGCAGCTGCCCGGGGCGGGCTGGCGGATCTGCGGATGCATCGGGCAGGTATAGATCGTGCCCTCGGGCGCAGGCGCCTCGGCGGGCTTCGGCGTCGCGCCCTCGGCATAGGCGGCTGGCTCGGCCTCGAACTTGCCGCGGCAGCCATCGGAGCAGAAGAAGTAGCGCTTGCCGGCATGGGATGCGCTGTACTTGGCCGTGGCGGGATCGACGGTCATGCCGCAGACCGGATCCTTGACGCTGTCCGGCGTGGCGTGGCCATGGCCGTGATGGTGACCGTGCTCGTGATGTCCGTGATGCTGGTGATCAGCCATCGTGCCTTCTCCCCTTTCCCGCAGCGCCGCGATGCGCAGCCAGCGGGATGCCCGCCGGCTGCGCGTGCTTTTCAGCGGACGAGCTGCGGGCCGGGCGTGTAGCCGGCGGCGGTGACGATCGACTTGAGCGCCGAAAAGTCAGCGCCGCCGCGGACGCTGACCAACTTGGATGCAGGGTCGGCGTCGACGGACGTCCCCGGCAGCTTGCTCTCGATCGCGGTCTTGATGGTGCCGGCGCAATGGCTGCAGGTCATGTCGTCGACGCGGAAGCTGATCGCGCCTTCGGGCGGTGCCGCGGTGGTCGCGGCAGTCTGGGAACGTGGCTGGCAGCAGCTCATGACTCGATGTCCTAGTTGACGATGGCAGCAGCCTGCACCTTCCCACAGTGGTAAGGTC
>JAEXUU010000190.1 GCA_023452965.1 Pseudomonadota bacterium
TCCCACCGCGGGGTCTGGCCTTCCTTGCCTCTTCCTCATCATGCTCTTCCAGCCGGTCGAGGGCGGCATACTCTGTCGCCAGGAAGTCGAGCAGGCTGCGCACCGAAGGCAGGAGGCCGCGCCGGGACGGGAAGGCGGCGTGGATGATGCCGGCGCGCGGCGTCCATTGCGGCAGGATGTCGATCAGCCGGCCCGCCTTGAGGTCGTCGCGGATCACCATGGTCGGGAACTGGCAGACGCCGATGCCCGTCAGTGCCGCCTGCCTCAGCGCCACCATGTCCTCGGTCACCAGACGCGGCTTGTGCGGAATCATGGCGGTGGCACCACCCGGTCCGTCGAGAGACCATTCATGGCTGGCATGCGCCGCTTCCCAGGCAAGGCTCGGCATCGCCGAGAGATCGGCCGGAACCAGAGGGCGCGCGAAGCAGCCATCGAGCAGAGCAGGGCTTGCGACCAGCCGCTGCCGGCTGGTGGCGAATTTGCGGATCACCAGCTCGCTGTCGTCGAGCGGCGGAAATCGCACCCGGACCGCCATGTCGAAGCCCTCGCGGATCACGTCGACGCGCCGATTGGTGCTTTCGAGATGGACCGCGACCTTGGGATGCTTCGCCATGAAGCGTGCGATCATGTCGCCGAGCTGGAAATAGATGATCGAGGCTGGGCAGCTCACCCGCACGATGCCCTGCGGTTCGGCGCGCATTCGCTCGATCGCTTCCTGCGCCGCCTCCGCCTCCACCACCATCGCCAGGCAATGGCGATAGAATTCCCGGCCGATCTCGGTGACCATGAACTGGCGTGTCGAGCGCTGAATCAGGCGCACGCCCAGGCTCTCCTCCAGCAGGCCGATGCGGCGGCTGAGGCGCGAGCGCGGCATGTCGAGCTTGCGGGCTGCGGCCGAAAAGCCGTTCTGCTCCACCACCTCGACGAAGAAGCGGAGGTCGTTGAGATCCTGCATCGTGACGTCGACCCTATTGTCCTGATTTCAGGACATTGTAGCCCAACCGCGCGTCTACTGCGAGTTTTGTCCCAGGCGTAAGTTCCTCCTCGGTTGGATCGCTCAAGCGGCGACCGAGCAGGAGAAACGCAGTGAGACAGGTCCGAGGCATCTACACCAGCGCGGAGCCGCATTGGGTTGGCGACGGATTTCCGGTGCGCTCCATGCTTTCGCATGCGGTGCAGGGCGAGCATGTCAGCCCTTTCCTGCATCTCGACCATGCCGGCCCGGCCGCGTTTGCACCGGCCGACCAGCCGCGGGGCGTCGGCGTGCATCCGCATCGCGGCTTCGAGACCGTGACGATCGTCTATCAGGGTGAGGTCGAGCATCGCGACTCGACCGGCGCCGGCGGCCTGATCGGCCCGGGCGACGTCCAGTGGATGACGGCGGCATCCGGCATCCTGCACGAGGAATTCCATTCGCAGGCCTTCACCCGCCAAGGCGGCACGCTCGACATGGTGCAGCTCTGGGTCAACCTGCCGGCAAAGCACAAGAACGCCGCGCCGGGCTACCAGACGCTGCGCGACCGCGACATCCCGTCCGTGGGCCTTCCCGGCGGCGCCGGCCAGCTACGGGTGATCGCCGGCGACTATCTCGGGCACAAGGGCCCGGCCCGCAGCTTCACGCCGATCGATCTCTGGGACCTGCGCCTGAAGCAGGCCAAGGCGGTCGCCCTCGATCTGCCCGAAGGCCACATGGTTGGGCTCGCCGTGCTGCGCGGCACGGTTCTCGTCAACGGAACGTCGACGGCACGGGACGGGCAGTTCGTCCTGCTCGACCGCCAAGGCGGGGTCGTCGGCCTCGAGGCGGCGAGCGATGCCACCGTGCTGCTGCTCGGCGGCGAGCCGATCGACGAGCCGGTGGCGATGCGCGGGCCCTTCGTCATGAACACGGCCGAAGAGTTGAACCAGGCCTTCGCCGATTTCAGGGCCGGCCGCTTCGGGGCCATCGCCGCCTGATCCCTACCGTTTTCCCCCGTCGATCGACGTCGGGACAAGGCCGGCCAAGCAGGTGCCGGCTTCGAAAACCACCTGCTTTTCAATCCAAGCAAGGAGACTGACCATGACCAATCCCGCCAATTTCAACGGCCAGCGCCCGGTCATCGACCCGAACGACGCCGTCATGCTGCTGATCGACCATCAGAGCGGTCTGTTCCAGACGGTCGGCGACATGCCGATGCCGGTCCTGCGCAACCATGCCGCGGCGCTGGCCAAGATGGCCACGCTCGCGAACATCCCGGTGATCACCACCGCCTCGGTGCCGCAGGGCCCGAACGGACCGTTGATCCCCGAGATCCATGCGAATGCTCCGCATGCCAAGTACGTGGCGCGCAAGGGCGAGATCAACGCCTGGGACAACCCCGACTTCGTCGCCGCGGTGAAGGCGACCGGGCGCAAGACCCTGATCATCGCCGGCACGATCACCTCGGTCTGCATGGCCTTCCCGGCGATCTCGGCGGTGCAGGACGGCTACAAGGTCTTCGTCGTGATCGATGCCTCCGGCACCTACTCGAAGATGGCGCAGGAGATCACGCTGGCCCGCGTCGTCCAGGCGGGAGTCGTCCCGATGGATACCGCGGCCGTCGCCTCCGAGATCCAGAAGACCTGGCACCGCGAGGACGCCCAGGAATGGGCCGGCGTCTACACCAAGATCTTCCCGGCCTATCAGCTGCTGATCGAGAGCTACCTCAAGGCGCAGGAGGTCGAGAAGAACCACGAGCAGCTCGACTCGGCCCGCAAGTAAGCCGCAGGGGCTAGCCG